>NZ_JBSIUQ010000009.1:0-80225 GCF_053654695.1 Helicobacter sp. 23-1044 | reverse complement strand
GCTAGTCATTATTTGCAAATTATTCATCGTGCGGATATTGCTTTTGTAAAGTTCGGTAATTGGTGTATGCAGGGCAAAATCATCGCGCTTTTCTTTCACGCGCACGACAAAATACTCGCCACTCTCCAAAATATCATAAAAATCAGCGTCTTTTAGCGCAAGGCGAGAGAAATCAGCCGTAATGTATGGCGCAGGACTTCCGCTTTTATCGACTATTAGCATTTTTAGCGGATATTCCTTGCCTAACTCAAAATTATCCCCAAAATCCAAAATAATTTTAGAATTACCATCTTTAAAATGCACCTGCGAAGTGCGTGGCGCAGTGTGGTAATAAATCGATATGTGCGAGTTTTTGGCGTCCAAATCGCCCGTGTTGTTGTAGTTTGTAAAGTCATCTTTGCTTTGATTGATTTTTATCATATAATTATCGATAGTAAGCGTGACATTTGCGCTACCAAAGGCAAAATGCACTCCATTGCAACCATTTCTATCGCTAAAATAGCACCCCACAGCGGGATTTATCGTGCCTAAATTATTTAGCGTTATATTCACGGGATTGTCGCTGTAATGCGTATAGATTCCGCCCATAGTGTCGTGATTTGCGATATTTATGCTTGTGCCACCCTCCATATAAATCCCGCTATTTATCTTTCCAAAGTTTGCAAAATGCGTGATTTTGCTATTTTCTTTCAAAGTGAAGGTTTGGTCGTTTTGTCCGCTTGGATTTGGCGGTGCGGTGATTGTTGAGTGATTTTCAAAAGAATCAATTTGCGTTTGGATGGTAATGGTGCTTTGAGAAGTGAAATCGGCGGTGTTTGTGATTGTGCTTTGCGGAGTTGTTATCGTGCAATTATTTGGAGCGTCTTTGCAAAGGGTGGAGAGTTCGGTGGCGGATAGATTCTGCGAAGCGATGAAAATACATAAAAATTTGCAAAGATTCTGCGATTTGCAGAATCTGTGAGATTTAACCCACCCCCTTAATCCCCCTCCGCAAGGGAGGGGGAATTTTTGAATCGCAGAATCTACCCCAAGATTCTGCGATTTATGTGTGAGTTTTTTCGCTTCGCTCAAAATGACAAAATATACTAGATTCTGCGATTTTCGTGCGAATCGCAGAATCTGCGAATTTATAAAATCCCCCCCCCCACGCAATCAGCATAAATAGCAATCTTTTCATTTCCCACCTCCGCAAAAATAAAACGAAATTATTGCGTAAAAATATTAAATTTTCGCAGAATCTTGCAGAGATTTCATTGTAGATTCTGCGTTTCGCTTGATTTTTAGCGAATTTAGGACGACTAATATCGAGCTAAAACTCATACTAATCGCCGCAAAGAGCGGGATTATAAGCCCTGCCATCGCAATGGGGATTGTAAGTAGATTGTAAATTATGCTAATTTTTATGTTTTGCTTAATCGTGGCGTAGGTTTTTAGCGCGATTTTGTGCGCTAAACGCAAACTTTGCAGACTATCATCAAGCAAAACAATATCGCTAGATTCGATTGCCACATCGCTCCCCGCGCCCATAGAAATGGCTATGTCGCTTTTGTTTAGCGCGATTGCGTCATTTATGCCATCGCCTATCATTACGACTTTGTGCCCTTTTCCGCGGAGTTTGTCAATAAATGCGCTTTTGTCGATTGGGGATTGTTCGGCGTAAAATTCAGCGATTTTTAGCGAATCTGCGATTGATTTCACCACTGCGAATCTATCGCCACTTAAAATTACCACGCGAAATCCTTGTGATTGAAACTCTGTAATCGCCTCTTTTGCGCCATTTTTTAGCCTATCTTTCAAATCAAAAATCGCCACTAATTCGCCATCTATTGCGTAGTAAAATTTACTTGAATCGGATTTGTCCCTTAAATCCAAATCCGCAAATTTCACGCCACATTCGTGCATAAAGGATTCGCTTCCGCCTAAAAGCTCCAAATCGCCACATTTTGCGCTTATGCCTTTTTGGGAGATTTGCTTAAAATCAGTAATCACACTTTTGGATTTGCGCCCAAAATCGCTTTTAGATTCGTGATTAGATTCGATAGATTCGCCTAAAAATTCTGCGATTCCTTTGCTTATCGGGTGCGTATTTAAAAGCACAAAATCACGCAAGATTAGCACTTCATATTCGCGCAATTTCACTTCGCCCACGACTTTTGGTTTGCCAAAAGTGAGCGTCCCCGTTTTGTCAAACACAATGCAATCGCTTTTGGCAAAACTCTCCAAAAACCGCGCCTCTTTGAAAAGCAATTTGCGTTTGTAAGCCTCTGTGATACCGATAATCGTAGCAATCGGCGTAGCAAGGGCAAGAGCGCAGGGACAAGCGATGATTATCACGCTGACTGCGACAATCATCGCCTTTTCAAAACTGCCCGAACTCCACGCCCAAAACGCAAATGTCGCCACCGCACAGAGCAACACAAACGCGCTAAAATGATAAGAAATCGCATTTGCCTTTGTCTCAATGGTGGGCTTTTTGGTGATTGAGTCCTGAATTAAATTTATGATATTATTTAGCGTTGAATCTTCAAAAATCCGCGTGGCACGATAAAAAATCGTCCGCTCCAAATTTATAGAGCCTGAAATTAGCGGGGCGTTTTGGGATTTTGTCTCTAACGCCGATTCGCCTGTAAGCATTGAGCTGTCGATTGTCGCGCTTGGGGATAGCAAAATGCCATCGATTGCGATTTTTTCGCCTACTTTGACTTGGATAATGTCGCCTATTTGCACTTCTTCGGGGCTAATTGTTTTTAGCGTGCTTCTCTCAAAGTCCGCCGATTCGCATACGCTTACAATCGTAGGCACACTTAGATTTAGCCTATCAATGCTGTCCCCCGCGCTTTTTTTAGTGGTAATCTCCAAAAATTTACCGATTAGCACAAAAGTGATAATCATCGTAACGCTTTCAAAATAAGTCTCGCCACTATGCGTTAGCGCGGCATAAATCGAATAAATATACGCCAAAGTCGCGCCTGTGGCGACAAGCAAATCCATATTTATAAAGCCATTTTTTAGCCCAAAATAGCCACTGCGAAAAAATATAAAGCCCGAAAAAAACAGCGTGGGCGTGGCTAGGGCGAATCCCGCCAAATTTAAAATATCCTTAATGTCCCGCTCCATACCCAAAAAATACCCGCTATACTGCGCCACCGCAATCCACATAATATTCATCGTGCAAAAAATGCCCACAATCATTCGCGTGTAGTAGCTTTTGCGCTCTTTTGCGTTGATATTTTCTAGCATTTTTGGGTCGTAGCCTTGCGCGTCATAGCCGATTGCGCGGATTTTAGCGATAATCGCGCTTAGTGGGATTTGATTTTTATCAAAGATAATTTTTGCTTTGTTGTTTGTGAAATTTATATCCGCGCTGATAATGCCCTGTGTAGCGTTTAAAATCTTTTGATTTAGCCACACACACGCAATGCAGTGAATACCCTCGATGATGAGGGAAACTTCGCAAAGCTTAGATTCGCTTGTCATTGCGAGATTCTGCGAAGCAGAATCGTGGCAATCCACAGGATTTGTGGCAAAGCAACTATCTATGGCGTCTTGTTTGGATTGCTTCGGCAAATCTATCGATTTGCCTCGCAATGACGATTTATCCAAAATCTTAATATATTTTTTTGCATAAGATTCGCTATCAAATTTTGCCAAATCATCGTTAAGTGGCTCTTTTGGCGGAGTGAGTGTGGTTGTGCCAATTTTGTTGTAAAATTCGCCTAAATTGCATTCGCCTAAAAGCGTGAAAACGCCCTCACACCCCGGGCAGCAAAAATATTCTACCTTGCCATTTATGACTTTTTTAAAAAGCGCGGATTTTTCATACTTCAAATGGCAGTGAGAGCAGGATTTCATCGAAAGTTACGAATCTTATTGGTGTAAAAAATTACTTGAAAACATACAGCGCAAGGGTAACTGCGCCCACTACCAAAGCACCAAAGGCGACTTGCAAGGCAATCATCCATTTTAGCAAATCGTATTTTATGCCGTCAAATCTTTTATACACGCCATCAAATCTTTGATTCATATCGCCTTTTAACGCAACAATATCTTCTTTTATAGACACAATGTCCTCTTTGACAGCCATTATGTCTTCTTTTACAGCCATAATGTCCTCTTTTAAAGCCATAATGTCGCCTTTTGTGGCGAAATTATCCAAGTTTTTTGTGTCTTTGTTGCTTTGCTCTAAAATTGAATCGGCGATTTCTACCACGCCCTCTTTGATTTTCTCTCTATTTTCGCTAGAAATGTTCGCAAAACAAGTGCTGATAAAATTATCAATCAAAATCCGTGTGCTTTTATTTACCGCTACCATTTTAAGTCCTTTGCGCAAAAATTTTTAGCATTATATCCTAAAATCTGCGTTATTTTGTATTTGATTTCGCAGAATCTACGCTAGATTCTGCGATTTTGCCACTTGAATCTATATTAGATTCTGCGCTAGATTCTGCGATTTTCGCAGAATCTGCGAGCGATTCACCTAAAACCTTATACGCACTATCGATTTCGCGTAAAATTTCATTATCAAATTGCTTATTTAGGCTCTTAAAAATATTTTGCTTTTTTGCCTTTATCGCGCTGTGGTAGGCGTTTTCTAAATCTGCGCGAGTAAAATTTTCATTTAGCCCAAGCACCTCCATCGCCTTTTTCTTTGACATTGCCACTGCGCCTTGTGCGAATTTTGCCTCAAAGTCATCATAGATTTTATTAAAATCATCATTATTTAGCTCAAAAATCGCCGCCACATCGATGATTTTTTCTCTCTCCGCCTCTGATAAAATCCCATCCGCATAAGCCAATGCAAACAAAAACTCCACGACTTTAACGCGCTTTTTATACTCGCCCTTTGTCGCCTCTACAAAGGCACTTGCCAAAGCGTCCAAATCATCGCTTGCATTATCAAAAATGCTTTGCAAACTACGCCTTGCGTCTTTATAATCTTTATATTGATTGATTTCATCTGCCATATCATCTAGCATATCTTTGATGAGTTCGCGCTCTAACGCACACACTTCGCCATCGCTCCGCGCTACATTTGCCAAAATCTGTGTCAAAATCCCAAACTCGCCCTTTTTGATTTTATCCTCATCGGTTATCATCTCATAGGGGCTATCCTCTGGCTTATACTCGCTTTTAAAACTCTCGCCTAAATCCTTGCTTTGCATTGGATTATATGGATTTTTCATATAGTCGCTAAAACTATTATAAAGCATATAAAGCACGCCCCCTGCGATGATTAAAAGTAAAATCTCCATTTTTCGTCCTTTTATTTTTGGTTTTGCTCTTTTTTCTCTAAAATGCGCTTTTCTTCTAATGATAACTTTTGCTCGTTTTTCTCCCGCACCATCTCTTTAAACGCCTCGCTTTCTTCAAGCGCAGAATCTCTCTTTGGCGAAATGCAAAGGATTGCAAAGACAAATGCGCCCAAAATGCACGCCATCATCAAATCGCCACTAATTACCTGCCAAAGGGCGATGACAATTATCGATAATGCGACTTTTAGCGCAAACTTCATCGCTAACTCTTTACAAAAAATCTGGCGCGAATTTGTGGTAGCGAAAGTTTAGCGCACTCTCATTGCGCTCACCAAATGCCAAGAGCAAAAGCTGTGGCAAAAAAAGCACGGGCATATCGCCTAAATTGCGATTTGCGATTCGCGCCAAAGATTTGCGCTCTTTGTCAAAAATCTCATAATTTCCCATCGAAGTGCTTAAAATAAAATCGCTACCGCAATCAAGGGCGGATTCGTAGCATTTCGCGCTATATTTCAACGCTAATTCTTTGTTTGGCAATTTGAAAAAATCGCTAACTTCGATGAAATTAACTTTTATATTTATCGCCTCCAAAATCGCGCTCAAAGGTTCAGCGGTATTTGAATCGCTACAAAAAACCGCTACGCTAAAATCGCTCAAATCGCTTTTAAGATTTGCGCGAATCTTATCGCAAGATTCGCCCAAAAGATTCACCAAATGCGATATTTTCGTATCTTGGCTATATTGCAATTTAAATCGCGCCAACTCGCCTTCAATCGTGCTATAAAGATTTGGATTTTCATCAATTTTATTTTTAGAAAATGTGATATTTTTAAATGCGTCATCTTCTAAAATAAGCAAATCTCGTCCCTTTGATAGCGCGATATTATAGGCGTTTGCGACAAAAAATCGCTTTTCATTTAGCAAATAATTGCCCCCATAAAATTCAAACTTTTCGCTATCCACCGCTTCAATGTCAAGTCGCTTAAATAGCGCGATTACTGATGAAATCAGCGATAAATTATCATAATAATGATAGATTAGATTCATCAAATGTCCTTTATAATGCTGTATTTTTGGGCGTTTGCCTTTTTTAGCTTTGCAATATAGGGCAGATTCGCGCTAAAAAGCTCTCTTTGCAAACTCTCAATCTCATCATCAATGCTCTTATCAGGCGGATAAATCAAATCTTTTGTAGCGATGTGATTTATAATCCCGCGCTCAAAATCAAAAATCGACTCAAATAATTCTGTCGCATTGTCTTGGTAATGCAACGCCATCCATTTCACAAACAACGCCCATCCATCGCCCACATAATCGCGCAAATCCAAAGGCGAAATGAGATTTATCAAAATGTATTTTTTAAATTCGCTTTTTGATTCGGCATTCAAAAATGTGAATTTTTCTAATTGCGGGGCATAAAGCGCGAAAACTTCGTCTTTATTTATCAGCAAATCTTTTAGTGCGTATTTTTGACATAGCGAATCTATCGCAAGATTCGCCCCAAAATGCGCATAAATCTCCGCTAATTTCACATTGCTAAAAATCGCTTTGCCATTTATGCGAAAGCCAAAGGATTCTTTGTCATAAGTGAAATTTTCTAGCGTTTTTTCAACTTCTTTCATCAAATCTTTTAGGCTTAAACTTTCATCAATGTCGATTTTCACGCGCTCATAATGCTCGTTGTAGTCGAATTTCGCGTCAAATCGAAACACGCTTATTTCAAATCTCATTTTGCTCCCCCTTTTTTATTAGATTCTGCGCCACAGCACGATTCAAATTCATTCAAAAGACTTTTAACTTCATTTATCCCAACCCTCCAAAACGCAGAATCTTCAATATCAAAGCCAAAAATTTTCACCAAATCTTTTGGCGATTTTGAACCACCAGCGGACAAAAACGCCGTGTATTTTGGGACAAATGATTTTTTGTCTTTTTTGTAAAGTCCAAAGAGTGCCAAACTCAAAAGCTGCCCATAAGAGTATGCGTAGCAGTAAAATGGCGAGTGAATAAAGTGCGGGATATAGCTCCACCAAAGCGCGTAATTTTTAGTGAGTTTTAGTGAATCGCCAAACATTTTTGCATTTTCGCTCTGCCAAATTTCGCTTAAAGATTCAACGCTTAATTCATCGCTTTTTGAATGAATCTTGCGCTCAAAATTTGTCATCACCACCTGCCTAAAAAGCGTGGAGAAAATATCCTCAATTTTCCCTGCATAAAGGGCGGTTAGCTCTTTGCCGCTCAATTTTTGCTTCATTTTATCAAAAAGCAACATTTCGCCAAAAACACTCGCCGTTTCAGCCGTTGTAAGCGGTGTGTCCATATTCAAATAGCCCACGCTTTTGCTTAACTCTTGGTGAATCGCGTGTCCAAATTCGTGTGCGATAGTGAAAATATCGCGCCTCCCGCCTGTGTAGTTTAGTAGCACAAAAGGGTGTGCGTGTGGTGTCGCGCCGTGCGAAAATGCCCCGCCTCTTTTGTCATTTCTTGGGTGTGAATCTACCCAGCCGTTTTTGAATGCCTCTTGCGCGATTTTGCCAAATGCGGGGCTAAAATCGCTGTAAGTTTGCAAAACCAAATCTTTTGCCTCTGCGTAGGGGATTTTGGCGTTTGATTCAAAGTTTAGCGGTGCGTATCTATCAAAATCTTTTAGCTTTTTTATGCCTAAAAGGCGCGATTTTAGGCGATAGTAGCGATGAACTAGCGCGAAATTTGATTCGACAATCTTTATCATCGAATCCACGCTTTTTTGGGAGATTTGATTATCAATGTGGCGAAACGATTCGCTCAACTCATAGCCACGCAATTCGCGTGAAATCGCCGTATCTTTTTTGATAATATTTATAATGTAGCTTAAAATATGCGCGGATTTTTTGAGATTTTTTGTCATTGCTTTTTGTGCGCTTTTTCGCACTGCACGGCTTTTGTCGTGGAGTTTGGATAAAATCTCTTCTTCGTTTAAAATTTGCGAATCTAGCTTAAAACGCATTTTGCTAATATGCTCATCAAAAAGTCTGCTAAACGCATTTGCGCCCACAGGGGAGAGTTTTAAGATGATTTTTTCTTCTACCTTGCTTAAAGAGTGCTTTTTTTGTGCGAAAATTTTGGAGAGATAATATTTGTAATTTTTGCTTTGAGAGATAAGACTTTTTGCGATTTTGTCGCTATTTTTTGATAGCTCGGCAAATTCCACTTCAAAAAATATGACAACGCTTTGAATCTCGTTGGCGACAAGCTCATATTTTGCGTAGATTCCGCCGTTTTTGGTATCCTTTGCAAAAAGCAAAAACGCATAAGTGGCGATTCGCGCTAATCCCTCGCAAATCCCCTCATACTCGCGCATAACGCTATCAATATCGTTTATTTTTGCAATATTGCCACTATATTTTTTTTCAAAATTTTGTGCGCGAATCTTTAAATCTTTTGCGAATCTATCCACTTCTTTTGTGCTTTTAAAAAGTGGGCTTAAATCCCACACATCGATATTTTCTTTATTCATTTTTTACTCCATTTTTGCAAATTATAGCAGAATCTAACTCATTCTAACCATTCTTTAATTTTATCCAAACAACTATCCAAAATCCCCTTGTGTGGCTCACTTTTTAGCCCAAAGGATTTATGCAAATCCTCTGCGATTTTGCGCTGCTCTGCTGTGAGTTTTTCACTTGGATAAGTGATTTTGATTTGGACGATAAATCGCCCTTTTTGGCTACTATTTAGGCTTTTTACGCCCTCATTTTTGAAAACAAATTGTTCTTTGTCTTTGGCGTTTGGCGGGATTTTTAACTCTAATTCGCCCCGCAAACTAGGCACTTTTATGCTTCCACCCAAAATAATATTTGTAAAAAACACGGGGATTTCGATATAAATATCGCTCCCGTGCCTAATATAATGCGAATCTTCGCTCACATCAATGATAATGTATAAATCCCCGCGTTCCCCGCTTGGTAGCTTGTGTCCGTGATTTGAAGCGCGGATTCGATTGTCTGTATCGATGCCTTCTGGGATTTCGATAGTGAATTTTTCCTCTAATTGCGTGAATTTTTTGCCATTGCATTTGGGGCATTTATCTTTGATGATTTCGCCTAATCCACCGCATTTTGGGCAAGTTTGCGCAAAAGTCATAAAGCCACTGCGCGTATAAACCTTGCCCTGCCCTTTACACGCACCACATTGCTCTTTTGATTTTGCGCCACTGCCTTTGCATTCCTCGCAATATGCTCTATATGAATTTTTGATTTCTTTTTTGCAACCAAAGACAGCTTCTTTGAAACTCAAATTTAGCACAATAGCAAAGTCCGATTCAAAGCCACTTTGTCTCCGATTCGTGCCAAATCCACCGCCAAATCCACTCCCAAAAACGCTCTCAAATATAGAGCCAATGTCGCCAAAAATATCGCCAAAATCTTTTCCGCTAAAACCGCTAAATCCGCTGTTTTCTAACCCTGCCTTGCCATATTTGTCATAAATCTCGCGTTTGCTATCATCGCTAAGCACTTGATAGGCTTCATTGATTTGCTTAAATTTTTCCTCCGCGTCCTTGTCGCCCTCATTTCTATCGGGATGATATTTTAGGGCAAGTTTGCGATAAGCCTTTTTTATAATCTCTTTGTCGCTTGTTTTCTGGACTTCAAGCACTTCGTAATAATCAAATTCTTCCAAAATCTACCTCGAATCTTTAAAATTTGCAAAATTGTAATTGTGGCAAAAAATTGCTGATTTTATACATAAAGCTCACGATATTTTCCTTTGAATCGCCTATGAAACCAAAACCACTCATCTGGTTTCTCACGGATTATGCGCTCTGTAAAGTCGCTTTGCGCCTGTGTCATTGCCAAAATATCCGCCAGCGTGATTTTTTCATCAAAGCATTTGTGTAGTCCAAAATTTTTAACCTTTCATTTACAGAGTTGCAAAAATGCGAAATTATAGCAGAAAAGATTGTTTTAAGGGGTAGATTCTGCGATTTTATTTTGAAAATAATGCTAGATTCTGCGGATTTTGTTTGATTTTCGCAGAATCTCGCGAATTTGGGGCAGATTCTGCGAATCTTACATATTTTCGCAGAATCTTGGCGTAGAATCTCGCAAATTTTTGGCAGATTCTGCGAATCGTGCGAAATAAATTTTGTCATATTGAGACTTTGAAAAAGTCGAAATATCTCAAAAATTTAAAAAAAGAGATTCTTCGCTTTGCACTTCGCATTCGCGCGAGACAAGGTTTTTACCACTCAACACTACCCGTAGAAGCAAGTGGTATGATTCTATCGTAATTGCCTCCGCTGTATGTATAGCTCATACGCAAATAGCTACAAAAGTCATCTTTGTCATAATCATCGCTTAATCTGCTAGGGTTAAAGTGCATATTGCCATCGCGGGGATTTATCCACAGCACGGGCAGTCCGCTTATATCTTTGCATAGTTTGCGCTTCTTGCCTTTTTCGTCCGTGCCGATGGCGTAAATGCCATTATTTCCCGCCTTCCACCTGCTTTCATCAAGTTCTGCAATTTCCATAATCCACTCGCCCCAATCTTTGCCATTTGGTGCTTTGCGTTTATTTACATCGATATTATCCGCAAAGACTTTCGCTACAATCGCCTTTTGCGCTGATGCTAAGTCGCTTCTCGCGATTGATACTTGTGCACGCATCCCAGTGGCTGTAAATCTAGGCACGGCAACTGCCATAAATAATAAAAATATTATAAAAAGTGGTGTTAATAAAAAAACTATAAACCACCCCACAGACGCCTCTTTTGGTTGCTCACTATAAACGCAATTTTTGCTAAATGCAAGATATAAAAATGCTATAAAATTTATATATGGAATGGCAAGTAAAAATCTAATCCCCACACCACAGCCAAATTTTCCACCTAATTTAAATGCCAAAACAAGACGCATAATCAAAAATGGCAAGGCAAAAAGAATGACTATCAAGGCATAAGCATCCTCTTCTCCCGTGAGAGATACTACGACTAGCCCCATAATAATGCCAAAAAATTGAATCATTACCACCACAAGAAAGCCCACGCCAAAGCCAACGCCACCTGCGACTTTGCCTAAAATATAGGCATTGTAAAATGGCACGATTGCCGCCCAACCCTCTTCGCCACCTTTTTCAAAGATTTTCCACCACGAGACAACAAGTGCCACTAGATACGCAATCACAAGCAATACAAGTAAAAATCCAAGCAATGCTAACAATCCATTATCCATAATCAATCCTTTAAATTAAAATTTCTAAAAACGAATTTTGCCCCCCCCCAACCTTAAATTTCGCTGAAAAATATGAGAAATTTTGAAAATTTGTGAATTTTTTTGATTTTTTGTGAATTTTTGTGAATTTTTGTGAAAAAAAATGCAGATTTTTGGGATTTTTTAAAAGCAGATTCTGCGTTTTTCGCCTAAAATCGCAGAATCTAAACGCAGAATCTAAACGCAGAATCTATAAATTCGCAGAATCTCAAATAAAGTTTTTGTTGTTGCGAGATTCTGTGTTAGCGAATCGTGGCAATCTATTTTATGCTTTTGAATATGTGGATTGCTTCGGTCGCTTCGCTCCCTCGCAATGACGGATTATTTTGGGATTTTTACCCACCCCCTTAATCCCCCTCCGCAAGGGAGGGGGAAACAATAACGCAGATTCTGCGTTTTTTTGACTTTTTTTGTGCTAGATTCTGCGTTTTTCGCCTAAAATCGCAGAATCTAAACGCAGAATCTATAAATTCGCAGAATCTAACAAAAAATCCTACAACTTCGACACGATTTCATAAGTATCCTGCGCGATTACTAGCTCTTCGTTTGTGGGGATTACGCAGACTTTGACTTTTGAGTCCGCCGTAGAGATTAACGCTTCTTTGCCGATGGTGGCGACATTTACGCCGACATCTAATTGCACTCCCAAAAATCCCAAATGCTCCACGATTAGTCCGCGAATATACACGGCGTTTTCGCCCACCCCAGCGCAAAATGCAATCGCATCTACGCCATTCATCGCTGCCATATATGAGCCGATGTATTTTGCCACGCGGTAGGCAAATACGCGCCTTGCAAGTGCGGCAAGCTCGTTGCCACTGCCTTCTGCGGCAAGTAAGTCTCTAAAATCGCTTGATAGCTTTGAGATTCCAAGCACGCCACTTTTTTTGTTTAGCACATTTAAAATCTCATCAATATTTAGATTTTCCTTTTTTGCGATATATTGAAGCACCGCAGGGTCTAAATCCCCACTGCGCGTCCCCATAGCGATTCCTTCCAAAGGCGAAAGCCCCATACTTGTATCAATGCTTTTGCCGTTTTGAACCGCACAGAGCGAACTTCCATTGCCTAAATGGCAAGTGATAATTTTGGAGTTGTTTATATCTAATCCCAAAAATTCCGCTGTCCGTTTGCTTACAAACTTATGACTAGTGCCGTGAAAGCCGTATTTGCGGACTTTGTATTTCTCATACCACTCATAAGGCAATGCGTAAAGATACGCGCGGGGTGGCATACTTTGGTGAAATGAAGTGTCAAAAACGCACACCATAGGCGTATTTGGCATTAGCTCTCTGCAACCTAGTAGCCCCATCAAGTGCGCGGGATTATGAAGCGGGGCTAAATCGCTACACGCCTCAATTTTTGCGATGACATCATCGGTAACTAAAACGGAGTTAAAGAAAAACTCGCCTCCGTGCACGATTCGATGTCCTATCGCCTCAATTTCATCAAGCGATTCAACCACGCCACATTCTTTATCCGCCAAAATATCAAAGACATATTTTATCGCGCTTTTATGGTCTGGCATAGGCATTTGCCGCTCGATTTTCTGCCCGCGCGCCTTGTATTTTAACACGCTACCTTCTAAATAAATCCTATCACACATTCCATCTGCCAAAACTTCGCTATTTTCCATATTTATAAGTCGATATTTGAGCGATGAACTACCGCAATTTATTACTAAAACTTTCATTTTTTCTCCCTTTTGTTGAATTTATAGCGATTGTAACGCCGTAATCGCAATCGTGCCGACAATATCATCGCTACTGCACCCGCGTGACAAGTCATTTATCGGTTGCGCCAATCCTTGCGTGATAGGACCATAGGCGTCTGCGTGTGCGAATCGTTGCACTAGCTTGTAGCCGATATTTCCTGCGTCAATGTCTGGGAAAATCAGCACATTCGCACTTCCTGCGATTTTTGAATGCGGTGCTTTTGCCTTGCCTACGGATTCAATGATTGCCGCATCAAGTTGCAACTCGCCATCTATCAGTAGATTGCTATCAGTTTCTTTTGCAATATGAAGCGCACGAAGCACTTTATCGACTTTTTCGTGCTTTGCGCTACCATAAGTTGAGTGGCTTAAAAGCGCGACTTTTGGCACACCGCCCGTTAAACTATGAAAAGTTTTTGCGCTAGAAATTGCGATTTGCGCAAGTTCATTTTCATTTGGATTTTGGATAAGCGCGCAATCTGCAAAGCCAAAAATCCCACCAAACTTGTGCTGGTAGCCAAGTGGCGAATCTTTTAGCACCATTAGCATAAATGTGGATACGACTTTTACCCCGCTTTGTGTGCCTACGATTTGCAGAGCGGCGCGAAGCACATCAGCAGTTGGGGATAGCGACCCAGCCACCATTCCATCCGCCTTTTTATCGCGCACCAAAGCCGCGCCAAAATAAAGCGGATTGTTTGTCAGTAATTCCACTGCCTTTTCTTTTGTCATTCCCTTGTGTGCGCGAAGTTCAACTAGCAAATCCACATATTTTGGCAAAAGCGAAGAAGTGGCAGGATTTATAATCTCCGCCTTGCTAATGTCAAATCCTGTGGCTTTTTTGCGCACTTTGCTTTCATCGCCAAGCAAAATTATTTTTGCAAAGCCGTCATTTAGCACCTTTGCCGCCGCTTCAATCACGCGAATATCATCGGTTTCTGGCAAAACGATTGCCTTTTGATATTTTCGCGCCTTATCCTTAATCTCATCGATAAATTCCATCTGTCGCTCCTTTTTCTTTAAAGTGGCAAAATAATAACCAACAAAATTTTAATATTTCGCAGAATCAAGGCGAATTTTTGGCAAAATTTTCGCAAAATGTAAAATTTACGCAAAAATTAGCGAAATTTCAAAATATTTTGCTACAATTTCGCTTTTTTAATGCAAATGCAAAATGTTTGCGAATTTTGACGCAGAATCTCGCTTTTTAATCGCAGAATCTGAAACTTCCCCCTTCCCTTGCGGAGTGGGTTGTGTGGTGGGTGCAGAATCTCATCTTTAACGCAGAATCTTGATTTAGATTCTGCGAATTTTGGATTTGCGGATTTGGCGCAGAAGTTAGCAAAGATTCTGCGAATCGCATTTTTTTGGACCGGTGGGTGAGTTGGCTTAAACCACGTCCCTGCTAAGGACGCGTAGTCGTTAAGATTACCGAGGGTTCGAATCCCTCCCTGTCCGCCATAACTTTAAACTTCAACTTTTCACAAATCAAATTTAAAATCAAATTTTTCACAGCTGAATCTAAAACCATAATCGTTAAGACATTTTCACGCGTGGGGTTCGAATCCCTCAATGACCCGCCATAATTTTAAACTTCAAAATTTTCCGTAACCAAAATCTAAATTCAACTTTTTCACAATTTACAATAGCAAAATCGCAGAATCTACCGCAGATTCTGCGAATGCTACTTGATTTCCTTCCATTTGCTTGTATCCAGCACATCTTCAACTTCCCACACTTTTTCAAAAATCAATCCATCATTTCTCTGCGCCTTCTGCGTCCAGTGGATATTTAGCGTGTGAATGATTTTGCGATTTTTGGGATAATTTTGCAAGATATTTTTTTCATCGCACGCATTTAATTTATCGCATAAAATCCCATAAACATCGGCATTACTCATTAGTCGCATATCCGTTTTTAGTGCGCCATTCGCATTAAAATGCTTTATCATCAAAAGCGGATTTGGATTATTTCCAAGCGATTTTTTAGGCATATTATGCTCAATTATGTCATTATAACTATGGTCGCTAACTAGCGCAATCATCGTGTTATCATAGATTTTCTCCGCCTTTAAAAAGTGCAAAATTTTAATAGTTTCTTTTATCGCGCAAATTTCATTATCATAATGATTTGGATTTGCCACAAATGCGCGAAACTGCGCTGGAAGTTGCGAAGGGGCATTAAACTTTGGCGCACAATCCGCAGAATCCAGCGAAAAAGGATAGTGCGTATGCATTGTATGGATGTATTTTAGCGTTTTTTGCGTGGCGTTTGTGTTTAGATTATCCGCAATCATCGGTAGTTGCGAAGTATTTTTAAGTCCATTTATAAATCCGCCAATTTGCACTTTACTGCCAAAAATCCACGAATAGTTCCCAAACTCAAAGTCCCTATAAATCCGCACGCGAAAAGAATATGGCGCAAAATAAAATAATCCCATCGAAATCATCTCACCAATGGGGCGATTTTTTGCGCGGAGATTCTGCACTAAGTCATCTAAATTATACGCATTTTTGTAACTCTCAAAATAATCATCGCCATATTCATAAATGTGGATTTTTGGCGCAGAATCTGCGTTTTGCAAATATGGCATTCCAAAACTACTCACTTCAAATCCCGCCTTTGCAAATTGCCTATAACTCTCAATCAAGGCATTTTTGGCACTTTTTGCATACTGCTCCAAAGACTTTTCTTTGTTTGCATATGGCGCAAGTGCGTGTCCGCTTAAAATCGTGTGCGCCGTCCGCGTGGTGTGCCCATCCACGCTAAGTGTATTTGGATAATAAGTAAATCCGCTAAATTCCCTCTCAAACTCGGGGAATTGCTCAAAAATATACTTCAAATGCGACCCGCTAAATCCATCAAAAAGCAAAATTAGCACATTTAAATCATCTTTACTAAAAGCAGTGAGTTGTCCGTGATATGCGGGTAATTTCGCAGAATCTGCGGGGTTTTTAGAGTTAGATTCTGCGATTTTTGCAGAATCTAAATTGTGCGTATCTTTTATGATTTTATAGCAATAAATACCGCCCACAGCGACAAAACTAATAAAAAATACCCTAAAAATCACAAGAGTAATTTGCCTAAATCTTAACAGCACCATCGCCACCACGCACGATAAAATGCCGATTGCCAAATCCACGAATTTCCCCTGCGGTGCGGATAAATTATGCGGATTTTTAAAGGTGAAATTATCAATCTCGCTATAACTTTCACCCGTCATCACATTAAAATCTAGCACGAAGCAATAAATAAATCCAATGCTTAAAACCACGCAAAATGCGAATGTGCCGATTTTCAAAAGTCTTGTTTTGTAGAAAAAACTCGTGGTGTAGATGATTGCACCGCTTGTGAGGATAAAAAATCCCGCTAGCGCGCATAAAGTCGAGGTCGTCTGCGTGGCGTCAAACTGCGTCACATCGCTTGAATACAGCGCAAATGGCGAGAAAACGCAGACTAAAAAGCAAATATTTAAAATCGCAAAGATGGAAATATCGCGGTAAATTTTGTAGTCTTTGTCGCTCAAATCGCCGTGCGATGGGAAAATCGCGCGAATTAGATTGCGTGGGAATTTGGGAAATTTGGGATTTGTGGGATTTGTGGGAGATTCTGCGTTTTTTTGGGGAGATTCTGCGAAATTCGCAGAATCTGCGGGATTTTTGGGGTTTTTTGTATTAGATTCTGCGTTTTTCGCAGAATCTGCGTTATTTAGCGCACCGCGCCGTTCTCTCTCTCTCTCTCTCTCTCGTTGCGTTTCATTAAAGGTTTCATCGAAAGTCTAAAAAATCTCATTTGCAAAATCCTTTTTAAAAAAAATAAAGCGAATTTTAGCGCATTTTTGCTACAATCAAAACTTAAAATTTCAAAACGGAGGGACAAAATGTCAAAACAAATTGTGATTCGACCAGAGGATAGCAAGGATATAAGCGAGGTTTATAAAGAGCGCGGGAAGCTACAAGTCTTCAAACGCAAATTTTATGAGGACGAAATGTATAAGCTAGAAATCGAGCTTATAAAGTTTCAAACTTGGGTGATGAATAACAAAAAGCGCGTGTTAATCATTATGGAAGGGCGCGATGGCGCGGGAAAAGGCGGGACGATTAAGGCACTCACAAATCGCCTAAATGCAAGAGGACTGCGAATCGTAGCACTCCCTGCGCCAACAGAGCTAGAAAAACGCGATTGGTATTTTTTGCGCTATCTTATCAAGCTCCCGCGACCGGGCGAAATCGTGCTTTTTGATAGAAGCTGGTATAACCGCGCTGGTGTCGAGCGCGTGATGGGATTTTGCACACAGGAGGAATACCGCGAGTTTATCATACAAGTCTCAAACCTAGAAAATATGCTAATTTCAAGCGGACTAATCGTCTTTAAATACTTTCTAAATGTCGCGCGAGATGAGCAAAAAAGGCGCATAGAACGGCGCAAAACCGACCCGCTTCGTATGTGGAAGCTAAGCCCCATTGACAACAAATCGCTAAATCTTTGGGATGAATACACGGAGGCGTTTCAAAAGATGTTTTCACGCACGCACACTGCGGAGGCGCCGTGGATTTTGGTGAATTCTACGGATAAAAAACGAGCGCGAATCAATATCGCGCGGGATTTGCTCTCAAAAGTCGATTATGATGGCAAAGACCAAACGAAAGTCTGCCTACTAGCCGACCCGACAATCGTTACGCCATATTCGCAAGCGTCATTTTTCTCGCGCAAAGAAAAGAAAGAAAAAGAAAAAGACGGCAAAAAAGGGAAAAAGAAGTAGGATTTTTGGGAGATTCTGCGGGTAGATTCTGCGAAATTTGGGCGGATTCTGCGATTTTTACGCAATTCGCAGAATCTCACACGAAAACGCAGAATCTGCAACTAATTGTCATTGCGAGAGAATGAGCGAAGCGAATTCTCGTGGCAATCTATTATTTTGTCATTTTGAGATTGCAAAGCAATCGAAGAATCTCTATTTTTTGAGATTTTTCGCTACACTCAATATGACAATTTGAAGTGTTTTTCGCAGAATCTGCGATAGTTTTATCATTTTTGCTATCGCAAAAATTTGTGGATTGCTTCGTTGCACTCGCTTCGCTTCGTGCGCCTCGCAATGACGAAAACACACTAGATTCTGCGATTTTCGCGCAATTCGCAGAATCTCACACAAAAACGCAGAATCTGCGATATTTTCGCCATTTTTAGCATTCGATTCGCTTATTTCTTTTCGCAAAAGGGCTGCACCCCCCTCCCCGCTCCCCCTACGCGCCAAAAAGCAGCCGCTTTTTCGCTTTTAGGGGGAGTGCCTCGCTTATCCGCTTCTAGCAAAAAATCGGCGGTTGCACTACTGCAACCTTCAAACCGATTTTTTGCACCACGAAGCGGGCGAGATTTGGGTGCTTCGCACGGATTATTTTTGGATGGTTGCTTCGTTGCACTCGCTTTGCTTATTCGCAATGACGAATCTATTTTAGATTTTAGATTTGCCAAATCTGCGGAATGACTACCCAAAACAAGCGAAGCGCAGTTTCCTCAAAAGACAAATTGCTCTCAAAATCCAAAAGATAAATTGCACTCAAAACCTAAAAAACATAACTCACGCTAACATAATAAAATATCCTATACGCCCTATCTCGCCCAACTGATGGGAAAACGAAAAATTGTCGGCGCGGTGCGGAATGATAAGTGTTGCGATATGCCACGCCAAATGCGCTATTATCCACAAACTCGCTGTATGGCGTGGTAAAAAGCGCGGCAAATCCCCACGCAATCGCACTCCCCACCAAAACCTGCCAAACGCTATGCTTCTCCGCATACACGCGCGATGCGCTAGTGGCGACACTTAGCGCGATAAGTGGCAGTGCCGGCTTCCACCCGTAGCGATAAAATACATATCCCGCCGCACTCATCGCCCCGCCTGCGTGCCCGCTTGGCATCCCCTTGTAACTATCGCAACACGGGCGTTTGGCAAATGCGATGCTATATCCATTTTTATGTGCTAAATTAAAACCGCTTTTTATCCCTTCAATCGCGCCCTGCGTTGCTGCCGTGCCTAGCAATAATTGAAATGCGCCCCAATAATCCTCCATACTCTCACTCACAACGCCCACAGGCACGGGCATAAGCGTGAATGTATCGCCGAATATTTCAAAGTCGCTTCGTGCGTGTGTGACAACGCAGATGATGAGATAAAAGATAAGTTTTTGCATTTGTTTCCTTTAATAGATTCTGCGAAAATTGCGCTAGATTCTGCGAATTTCCCCAAAAAACGCGCTAGATTCTGCGATTTTCGTTTGAGATTCTGCGAAAATTGCGCGAGATTCTGCGAATTTCGTTCGAGATTCTGCGAATTATCTTACGCTGTCATTGCGAGACTTGCTTGCAAGTCGTGGCAATCTATATTTAAAAAGTGGATTGCCACGAAAATTCGCTACGCTCATTTTCTCGCAATGACGAAATTCAAGCAGATTCTGCGATTTTCGTTCGAGATTCTGCGCTAGATTCTGCGAAAATCGCAGAATCTGCCCTACCCTACTTCCTCCCAAAAGTCATTTTTGGCGTTTTTGGGGACATTTTTGGATTGTGGGATTGCTAAAATCTTGTATTTTTTGGTATATTCTAAAAATTTGATTTCCACAATATCGCCGATTTTTACCTCCCTACTTGCCTTTACAACCGCGCCATTTACGCAAACTAAATTATTTTTGATTAAATCCTGCGCTAGACTGCGCCGTTTTAGGATATTTGTCGTATTTAGAAATTTATCTATTCGCATTTGTATTTGCCTCATTTTGTCCGCTACTATTTGCTCCACGATTTGCTCCCAAATTCACTTTCACAACCTTTGGATTTTCCGCTGTGTTGTAATAAAACTTGTATTTATCCCTGTAAATCACGCGCACAACTTCGCTTTTGCCATTTTGGATAATGCGGACATTTTCTTTTAAAAAGAGTTTTTGCCCCACGCTTTGCCCTACGCTTGGGATTAAAGTCGCCATCAAAATCATCGCACAAAGCAAATAAAGAATTTTCAAAAAATTACCATTCGCCACAAAGCAAATCCCGCTAAACGCCCCAAACAGCGCGTAAAAATACAAATTTAGATTCTGCGTGAAAAATCCGTTGAAATATTCTTTGATTTCATAGGGCGCAAAATAATTTATCCAAACCCCGCCATAGAACATAATCAGCGGGAAAAGTCCAAAGATTGCGCCAAATGCGAGAGTTGAAAATATGCGTGAAATCATCGAATCTTCTTTAATTTGGATTTTTTGACTTTGAAAATATGTGAAGGCGAATCCTCACGCAACCCACGCGAATCGCTTACAATAATATCCGCGCTTTGTAGTGCGAATGCTTCGTCAAATCGTCCGCCATTTTTATTTGCTGATGATGAAAAAAGTGTGCCAAATCGTTTTAAAAAAGCGTGGTGGAGATTCGTGCCTTTGTCGCTAAAATCATCGCGCACCACGCGAAAAGATAGCCCGTTATCAAAAATAAATGTGCTTTTTTTTGCACGGCGAATGCGTTTTTGTAAGATTCGCGGGATTCGCGTGATATTTTTTATGTGCGCCAAATCACACGATTCGCGTAAAATCGCTTTGTTTTTGGGGCTGTTTTTTGCATTTAAGATTCGCAATCGATTCGCACTCAAAAATCCCGCTGTGGTATCGCTCTGCGCTAAAAAAATGGCGTTTGATAAATCCATTTTATTGTCCTAAATTTTTTTGCTAGATTCTGCGTTTTTCGCAGAATCTGCGCTAGATTTTGTGCGATTCGCAGAATCTACGCTAGATTCTGCGACTAAATATTCCTGCAAAGGTTTTGCGGTGTTTGGCGAATTTTTGCGCAACTCTTTTATCGCTTCTATCGCTACTGCTGTCCCTGCGATTGTCGTAAAATAGGGCAGATTGAGGCGCACGACTTGGGCGCGAATCTGCCTTGCGTCATCTTTGCTAGACTTATTGTCGCTCGTATTTACGATAAGGCAAATCTCGCCATTTGTCAGCATATCGTGGATATTTGGGCGTCCCTCGCTAATTTTTAGCACCTTGTGTGCGGGGATTTTATGCGCCTCCAAGCAGTCATAAGTCCCGCCTGTGGCATAAATCTTAAATCCAAGTTTGGCAAAACCCTTTGCGATTCGTGGCAATTCAGGCTTGTCATTGTCAGCGACTGACAAAAGCACGCTGCCCGATAACGGAATGACATTTTTGGAGGCGATTTGACTTTTGGCAAAGCTCATCGCAAAATTACGCGAAATCCCCATAACCTCGCCCGTGCTTTTCATCTCAGGTCCCAAAATCAAATCCGCCCCGCTTAGTTTGCTAAATGGAAAGACAGATTCTTTCACAGCGATATGTTTTAATGCCTTGTGGCAAAGCGGTTTTGCGTTAAAATCCACGCGATGAAAGCTATCATAAAATTTCAACGCTTCTTTGAGAGTGCCTTTTGGCGTATTATTTTGTGAATAGTTCCACATTACACGGGTGGCGACTTTGGCAAGCGGTATCCCTGTGGCTTTACTCACAAAAGGCACGGTGCGAGAAGCGCGCGGATTTACTTCGATGATATAAAGCGTATTTTGGTGGATTGCGTATTGAATGTTTAGTAGCCCCACGATTCCTAACTCTATGGCGATTTTTTCGGTGGTGGTGCGAATGGATTCTAGCATTTTCTCATCGATATTTATGCTAGGCAAGACACTTGTGCTATCCCCGCTATGCACGCCTGCTTCCTCGATATGCTGCATAATCCCGCCGATATAGACTTCCTCCCCATCGCAAATCGCATCGACATCAAGCTCGGTGGCGTGGTCTAAAAATTTATCCACAAGCACGGGGCTAGACTCACTCACTCTCACCGCCTCGTCCATATAGGTTTTTAGCTCATCATCGCTTTGCACGATACGCATAGCCCGTCCGCCTAGCACATAGCTAGGGCGCACAAGCACGGGGTAGCCGATATTTCGCGCTATGGCAAAGGCTTGTTCTTTGCTTGTGGCAGAGCCGTTTGGGGGCTGATTTAGATTTAGCTTTTTTGCAAATGTGGCGAATTTCTCTCTATCCTCTGCGGTGTCGATTACGGTTGCCTTTGTGCCGATGATTTTTGCCCCGATGGTGGTGAGATTTTTGGCAAGTTTTAGTGGCGTTTGTCCGCCAAAATGCACGATTATGCCATTTGGATTTTCTCTCTCTATCACAGCTCTCACGCGCTCAAAGTCGATAGGCTCGAAGTAAAGAGTGTCGCTTGTGTCATAATCTGTGCTAACGGTCTCTGGGTTGCAGTTATACATTATGCTTTGCACGCCTAAGTCTTTGAGCGCGAAGCTAGAATGCACACAGCAATAATCAAATTCGATGCCCTGACCGATGCGATTTGGACCCCCTCCAATTATCAGCACTTTTTTGCTTTGTGCGTCATCTTTTTGGCAATTTGTTCTGGGGTATTCATTCGAGTTGTTTGTTTTGGAATCACGTGCCGTGTGAGATTCTGCATTTATTTTGTCATTGCGAGATTCGGCGATAGCCGAATCGTGGCAATCTATATTGTTTTTTGTGGATTTGTGGATTGCCGCGCTCGTTACACTCGCTCGCAATGACGATTTGTGGGTAGATTCTGCGTTTTTTGCAGAATCTACCCACAAATCAATCGAAGTATTTGCGGTGTGGCTTTGCGCTGTTTTTGCGTGAAACGAGCGAGATAGAACTAATGGTTCATCGAGCGAAGTTTTATGCGAAAACGGCGCAAATTGCATACCCAAAGACAAATTGCTCACAGGAATCGTAGAGTAAAGGTATGGGGTCAAAGCCTCAAACTCCGCCGCACAAGTATCCACCTCCTCATATCTCGCCACCACGCCCATTGCCTTTCTTGCCGTGTAGATTTCGCCCTCACTCATCTCCACGCCCTCATTTTGCGCTAAAAGTCTAGCCAAAGCCTTATCGCTAAATCCCTGCGATTTGAGAGAGCGCATAGCCCCCTCATCACGTAAAATCTCGCTACTTATGCCCCTTTCAGCCTCCACTAGCTCATAGATTTGGTGCAAAAACCATTTATCGATTTTGCTAAGCTCCGCGACTTCCTCTACACTAAGCCCCAGCCGAAAGCAATCCGCTACATATAAGATTCGATTTGCATTTGCCCTGCGCGTCTCTTTTTTCGCTAGCTCAATGTCGCTTGTCATACTATCCAACCCGCAAAATCCATTCTCCAAGCTACACAACGCCTTTTGCAAGCTCTCTTTAAAACTCCCGCCAATCGCCATCACCTCGCCGATAGACTTCATCGAAGTGGTGAGGGTAGAATCTGCCAGCGGGAATTTCTCAAAAGTAAAGCGCGGGATTTTGGTAACGATATAATCAATGCTCGGCTCAAAGCTCGCAGGTGTGCCTGTAATGTCATTTGTAATCTCATCTAGGCTAAATCCAACAGCTAGCATTGTAGCCACTTTGGCTATGGGGTAGCCTGTTGCCTTGCTCGCAAGTGCGGAGCTACGCGACACTCGCGGATTCATCTCAATCACCGTCATTCGCCCATTGCTAGGATTTATGGCAAACTGCACATTGCTCCCACCCGTATCCACGCCGATTTCACGCAAAATCTTAAAAGAAGCATCGCGCATTCGCTGATATTCTTTGTCGGTGAGCGTGAGCGCAGGGGCGATAGTGATAGAATCCCCCGTATGCACGCCCATAGGGTCTAGATTCTCGATAGAGCACACGATTATGCAGTTATCATTCTTATCGCGGATTACCTCCATTTCATATTCTTTCCACCCCAAAAGGCTTTCTTCGATTAAGATTTCATTGATAGGGCTTGCCTCTAGCCCCGCTTTTGCCAATGCCTTAAACTCCTCGATATTATACGCCACGCCACTACCACCGCCTGCTAGCGTGTAGCTCGCACGGATAATAAGCGGGAATCCAATGCTTTGTGCCGCCTGCTCCGCTTCCTCAAGCGTGTAGGCATAGTGGCTCTTTGGCAAATCCATACCAATCTTTAACATAGCCTCTTTAAACGCCTGCCTATCCTCGCCTTTTTTGATTGCGCTAGGATTTGCGCCCAAAAACTTCACACCATTCAATGCCCCGCTTTCATACATTTCCATTGCGACATTGAGCGCGGTTTGCCCACCCATAGTAGGCAGTATCGCGTCTATGTTTTCGGCTTTTATGATATTTGCGATGACTTCTTGCGTGATAGGCTCGATATAAGTGCGGTGGGCAAAATCAGGGTCTGTCATAATGGTCGCGGGGTTTGAGTTTATCAGCACCACGCGGTAGCCCAAGTTTTTGAGCGTCTTTGCCGCTTGCGTGCCTGAATAGTCAAACTCGCACGCCTGCCCGATGACAATGGGTCCAGAGCCGATGAGTAAAATAGTGTTAATGTCGGTGCGTTGTGGCATAGTCGTCCTTGATTTTTTCAAAATTTTTGGATTCTACACAATATGGACTTTAATAATCTTTAAAAAATGCAAAAAATAAATAATAATTCGCAGAATCTAATGCGCTAATTTTGTAAAATCGCAGAATCTAACAAATAATGCAGATTCTGCGATTTTCGCAAATTTTATCAATCCAAGCAAAATCATATCAATTCGCAGAATCTAGCGTAAGATTGTAATGATTCGCAGAATCTAGCAAAGATTTCAACGATTTGCAGAATCTAATTTGTATAAAATCGCGGAATCTCCATTAGATTCTGCGAATCTTATGGATTTTATATGATTAAAAAAAATAAAATGTATAAAATTTGAAGTGATTAAATTGTAAGAAATAAGTTAGAGAATTTTCTCTAATCCCTGCATCAACCTACATTCCCACGCTTGAAAAACGCAGTATCATCGGCAAAAAGAAGCTTAACTGCTAGGTTCGGGATGGAAAACTAGGTGTGTCCTTCTTTTTCATAAACACAAGGAAAAGAGAAAGGATAATGTAACACAAATATTTGGATACACTATACTTTCTCTTTCAATAGCCAATAGTTATAGACTAAACAAGGTAGTGCTAAATTAGAATATCAAATAAGCCAAGCGGTCTATTAGTAGTAGTCAGCTAAACACATTACTATGCTTACACACCTACCCTATCAAGCAGCTAGTCTTGCTGCGACCTTCAGGGAGAGTTCATCTTGGAGTTGGCTTCCCGCTTAGATGCTTTCAGCGGTTATCACATCCACGCGTAGCTACGCAGCGATGCTCTTGGCAGAACAACTGCTACACCAGTGGCGTGTCCATCCCGGTCCTCTCGTACTAGGGACAGCTCTCCTCAACTCTCCTACGCCCACGGCAGATAGGGACCGAACTGTCTCACGACGTTCTGAACCCAGCTCGCGTACCGCTTTAAATGGCGAACAGCCATACCCTTGGGACCTGCTCCAGCCCCAGGATGCGATGAGCCGACATCGAGGTGCCAAACCTCCCCGTCGATGTGAGCTCTTGGGGGAGATCAGCCTGTTATCCCCGGGGTACCTTTTATCCTTTGAGCGATGACCCTTCCACACAGAATCACCGGATCACTATGACCGACTTTCGTCTCTGCTCGACTTGTTTGTCTCGCAGTCAGGCTGGCTTATGCCATTACACTCTGCTTGCGATTTCCAACCGCAATGAGCCAACCTTTGCAAGCCTCCGTTACTTTTTAGGAGGCGACCGCCCCAGTCAAACTACCCACCAGACATTGTCCTGCTAGAGGATAACTCTAGCCAGTTAGCCCACAGAAACATTAAGGGTGGTATCTCAAGGACAGCTCCATCTCCACCAGAGTAGAGACTTCAAAGCTTCCCACCTATCCTGCGCATAATGCTCCCATGTGCAGTGCCAAGCTGTAGTAAAGGTCCACGGGGTCTTCCCGTCTTGCCGCGGGTAGGAGGAATTTTCACCTCCACTACAATTTCACTGAATCTCTCTTTGAGACAGCTCCCATCTCGTTACGCCATTCATGCAGGTCGGTATTTAACCGACAAGGAATTTCGCTACCTTAGGACCGTTATAGTTACGGCCGCCGTTTACTCGGGCTTCAATTCAATGCTTTGGGTTGCCCCTGACAAATCCTCTTAACCTTCGAGCACCGGGCAGGCGTCACACCTTATACTTCCTCTTACGAGTTTGCAAAGTGCTGTGTTTTTGGTAAACAGTCGGGAGGGACTCTTTGCTGAGACCTATTGCTAGGCACACCTTATCGCGAACTTACGGTGCTAGTTTGCAGAGTTCCTTAAAGAGAGTTCTTTCACGCGCCTTAGAATACTCATCTCATCTACCTGTGTCGGTTTGCGGTACGGGCAATAGTAGCTAAACTTAGAAACTTTTCTTGGCACGACGGTATCAGTGATTCTCCCCGCTATCCGAAGACTTTGGAGAGCCTTTTAGGTTTGACATACAGAGGCGGATTTGCCTATCCTCCAAGCTACACCCTTAGACTAGCACTTCCATCAGCTAGCTCACCTAACCCTATGCGTCCTTCCATCGCACACTACTATTGGTATTGGAATATTAACCAATTTTCCATCGACTACCCATTTCTGACTTGTCTTAGGACCCGACTAACCCTACGATGACGAGCATCGCGTAGGAAACCTTAGACTTTCGGCGAAGTGGATTCTCACCACTTTTATCGCTACTCATTCCTGCATGCTCACTTCGCATCGCTCCACCACTTCTTGCCGATATGGCTTCAACGCTGATACGAACGCTCTTCTACCACTCTATGCACCAGCATAGAATCTACAACTTCGGTGTCTATCTTAGCCCCGTTATATTTTCTGCGCAAAATCACTAGACCAGTGAGCTGTTACGCTTTCTTTAAAGGATGGCTGCTTCTAAGCCAACCTCCTGGTTGTCTAAGTAACTTCACATCATTTTCCACTTAGAATAGAACTTTGGGACCTTAGTTGGTAGTCTGGGTTGTTCCCCTTTTGACGATTGATTTTATCACCCACCGCCTGACTCCCAAGATAAGGCAATAGGTATTCGTAGTTTGACAGGGGTTGGTACCGCGGTAGGCAGCCCTAGCCCAATCAGTGCTCTACCCCCTATTGCTATCACTTGAGGCTATACCTAAATATATTTCGAAGAGAACCAGCTATCACCAAGTTTGTTTGGCCTTTCACCCCTATCCACAACTCATCCCAACCCGTTTCAATGGGCACGAGTTCAGTCCTCCATAAGCTGTTACACTTACTTCAACTTGGTCATGGATAGATCACTTGGCTTCGGGTCTGCAGCATCTGACTTAACGCCCTATTAAGACTCGCTTTCGCTATGGCTTCGCGTGTGCTTAACCTTGCCAGACACCACAACTCGCAGGATCATTATGCAAAAGGCAGTCCATCACACCAGTGAGCCCCTCTGAAGAATCGATAAAGATTCGCTACGAATCTATACTATATATTTGAATCGTAGCAATAAAATTTTACAACAATAAGCCTACTTGGATTGTTGCTGAACGACAATAATTTTATCTTTGTCGGATTTTAATGCCCACACAAGAGCAACAACCCAAAAAATTATTGACCAGCCCAAGAAAAAGTTTAGTGCAAAAATTGCAACACTATTTTCTCTGCCCTTCAATACAGCAATCCCTGTCGGTATTAAGTAAATAGTGCATATTAGCACAATACCTATAATAGAACGCGATGCGACAAATGTCGCTTTAAGCGTAGCTAAAATACCTTTACCAGCTAGAGATGCACCTTTACTTATATTGCTTGGCTTCTTATCGTTTTCATCTTTACCCATAAGTTTCTCCTTGAATTTAAATATTGGAGAAATTAGGTTAAGGGAGGGGATATACATTTTTTCCCCCCCCCAATTCCTCAAAGGGACTCACTATGGTGCTCTGAATGATTGTAAGCAAATGGTTTCAGGTTCTATTTCACTCCGCTCACTGCGGTTCTTTTCACCTTTCCCTCACGGTACTTGTGCGCTATCGGTGTAGTAGTAGTATTTAGGGTTGGAGAGTGGTCTCCCCGGCTTCAGGCAAGATTTCTCGTGTCTCGCCCTACTCTGGATACTGCTACCTATGAATATTTTACGCTTACGGGGCTATCACCCTTTATAGCAGACTTTTCCAAGTCCTTCTGCTTTGATATTCAAGTGGATATTGCAGTCCTCAACCCCGAATGCAAGCACTCGGTTTGCCCTCTTCCCCGTTCGCTCGCCGCTACTAGGAGAATCTCTATTGATTTCTTTTCCTCTAGCTACTGAGATGTTTCACTTCGCTAGGTTCGCTCCATTTAAGGTAATGCGCATCACTACGCATTGGGTTTCCCCATTCGGAAATCTGCGGATCAAAGCCTCTTGACAGCTCCCCACAGCTTATCGCAGTCTAGTGCGTCCTTCATCGCCTCTACTACCCAAGGCATCCACCATTTGCTCTTAACAAGCTTATAAATGAGATATTCTAATTTACATTCACTACCTTGCTTAATCTATAATGATTAAACAAGCAAATTGTAATCTTTTACTATTGGCTATTAACAAAGAATTTTAAAACAACGCTAGACTTAAAAAGTCTAAATATATGATTCGTTGCGAATCGATTCACAAAAATCACATATTTAGACTTTAAAAACTACAAAGATTCACGCTAGATTCTAATGGTGGAGAATAGCGGGATCGAACCGCTGACCTCCTGCGTGCAAAGCAGGCGCTCTCCCAGCTGAGCTAATTCCCCTTGTGGTGGGCTTAGGAGGACTTGAACCTCCGACCTCACCCTTATCAGGGGTGCGCTCTAACCACCTGAGCTATAAGCCCCTATCAAAACAACTAGCAGTAATCTCTGAAAACTAAGCAAAGCTAACAAAATCTCACAACGACTAAAAACATATTTCTAAAAATTCTCTGAAAGGAGGTGATCCAACCGCAGGTTCACCTACGGTTACCTTGTTACGACTTCACCCCAGTCGCTGCATCCGCCGTGGACGGTAGCCAGTTTAGCATTCCGGCTTAGGGCGAATACAACTCCCATGGTGTGACGGGCGGTGAGTACAAGACCCGGGAACGTATTCACCGCAACATTGCTGATTTGCGATTACTAGCGATTCCAGCTTCATGCAGTCGAGTTGCAGACTACAATCCGAACTGAGAGGCGTTTTAGGGATTTGCTCTATCTCGCGATTTTGCATCTCTTTGTGCGCCCCATTGTAGCACGTGTGTAGCCCTAGGCGTAAGGGCCATGATGACTTGACGTCGTCCTCACCTTCCTCCTCCTTACGAAGGCAGTCTCCCTAGAGTGCTCAGCCGAACTGCTAGCAACTAAGGACGAGGGTTGCGCTCGTTGCGGGACTTAACCCAACATCTCACGACACGAGCTGACGACAGCCGTGCAGCACCTGTTTTCAAGCTCTGGCAAGCCAGCACTCCGCTATCTCTAGCAGATTCTATCAATGTCAAGCCTAGGTAAGGTTCTTCGCGTAGCTTCGAATTAAACCACATGCTCCACCGCTTGTGCGGGTCCCCGTCTATTCCTTTGAGTTTTAATCTTGCGACCGTACTCCCCAGGCGGAATGCTTAATGCGTTAGCTGCATTACTGCCCTGTCAAGCAGGGCAACAACTAGCATTCATCGTTTAGGGCGTGGACTACCAGGGTATCTAATCCTGTTTGCTCCCCACGCTTTCGTGCATGAGCGTCAGTAATGTTCCAGTAGGTCGCCTTCGCAATGAGTATTCCTCTTGATCTCTACGGATTTTACCCCTACACCAAGAATTCCACCTACCTCTCCCACACTCTAGAATAGCAGTTTCAAATGCAGTTCTATGGTTAAGCCATAGCATTTCACATCTGACTTACTATCCCGCCTGCGCACTCTTTACGCCCAGTGATTCCGAGTAACGCTTGCACCCTCCGTATTACCGCGGCTGCTGGCACGGAGTTAGCCGGTGCTTATTCGTTAGATACCGTCATAATCTTCTCTAACAAAAGGAGTTTACAATCCTAAAACCTTCATCCTCCACGCGGCGTTGCTGCTTCAGGGTTTCCCCCATTGAGCAATATTCCCTACTGCTGCCTCCCGTAGGAGTCTGGACCGTGTCTCAGTTCCAGTGTGTCCGTTCACCCTCTCAGGCCGGATACCCGTCATAGCCTTGGTGAGCCATTACCTCACCAACAAGCTGATAGGACATAGGCTAATCCCATAGCGAAAAACTTTCCCCCGTAGGGAGTATCTAGTATTAATCACCGTTTCCAGTGGCTATCCTAGACTATGGGGTATATTACCTATGCGTTACTCACCCGTGCGCCACTAATCCACTTCCTAGCAAGCTAGAAAGCTTCATCGTTCGACTTGCATGTATTAGGCACGCCGCCAGCGTTCACTCTGAGCCAGGATCAAACTCTCCATAAAAAATGGCTTTTGAGATTCGCAACGAATCCAAAACGCCAAAAAAAATGAAAAATTCGTATCCAACTAGCTCAATTAAAACCAAAATATCCACATTTCGCCACGCGCTAGGCGCGACAAAATGCGTGTAAGACAAGTTGTATTCAATCAAACTAACTTAAACACAATTCATTGTGATATTCGTTAGTCCTTGCTTAGTTGTCAAAGATCACTATACTAAAAATTGTAATGTTTAAGAATCTAAAAACATTAAATCTCTAAATTACAGAACACCTAAATTCTAAAAGAAAATTTACGATTTAAAATGGAATTTGATTTGCTTATGCTAATACAAAAATAATTCCAAACTATTTCAAAAATTTCTATCGAAAAAAGGAAGCGGAATAATACAACTATATTCCTTAAACGAAACTTAAAAAAATAAAAATTTTTGCAAAATTTTAAAATTTTTTAGATTCGCCCTACTCTGCCCTATTTTGCACAAAAATATCACTTCTAATATTTACACAATCACAAAATTTTATAATATGTGCAAATTCCACCACACCAAAATTCTACATTCTGGAAATTAAAAGGGGCAATTCAAAGTATTTCGTAAAACTCTCCATATCCAGCAAGATTCTGCCTCACAGCAAATTCGCAGAATCTAATATAGATTGCCACGATTTTGTGAAGCAAAATCTCGCAATGACGATTTTTTTAGATTTTTCGCTTTGCTCGCAGATTCTGCGAATTTAGCGCAGTCTAAGTGCAACTAACGAAAAATCACATACCAAAGACACAAATTACCAAAACGCGCAATTTAGCAAATTCGTGGCAATATTTCCCCCTGCGGATATTCCAAATATCGCTTCACTCCCAAATCGCTTTTTATCGCCACTTTTCCTAAATCTGCGCCATTTTTAATGACAACGCCAATAATACTTGCATTTCTGCCTAACTCGTGGCTTTTTAATAACTCCAAAGCACGAGGCGCACAATCTTTTGGCAATGCAAACGCACAAACGCCCTCATTTGCGAGACTAAACGCATCGATTCCTAAAATCTCACACACACCACGCACTTCGTTGCTAATCGGTATCGCGCATTCATCTATTTCAATCGCACACTTGCTAGAAACCGCCCATTCATTTAGCAAAGAAGCGATTCCGCCACGCGTAGCGTCCCTCATCGCGTGAATCTCTACGCCGTTTTTGATTAGCAACTCCACAAGCCCCCACAGCACGGCGCAGTCGCTTTGCAAATTATGCTCCAAATCAATCCCCTCGCGCTCACAATAGATACACGCGCCGTGTGTGCCGATATTTCCGCTGATTATCACGCAATCGCCATCCTGCAAATTTTTCGCACTTATGCCTTCATACATTATTTCGCCGATGATTGAAGTAGTGATAAAAATCCCCGAATCTGCGTTAGATTCGCGCCGTTCGATGACTTTTGTATCCGCTGAGATTAGCGCAATGCCGTTTTTGCGCATTTCTTCACCCATAGACTGCGCGATTTTTTCCAAATCCGCAACCAAAAAGCCCTCTTCGATGATAAAACTAGCACTCAAAAATTTGGGTTTTGCGCCCATCATTGCGACATCATTGGCACTTCCGCAAATGCTAAGTTTGCCTATGTCGCCCCCTGCGAAAAAAATGGGCGTTATGGTAAATGAATCAATGCTTGTGGCGTATTTTTTTGTAGAATCTGCGCCTTTAAAATCCCCAAAAATCCCCGCATCTTCTGTGCCAAATTTATTTTCAAAATGTCGCAAAAATACTTTGATTAGCTCCGCATTTTCCGCTCCGCCGTTACCAGCTGACAACATTACTCGCTCCATAAATCCGCCTTTTAAAGAAATTTTAAGCAAGTATAATCAATTTAATGTTAAAATTCCGCATTTTTTTTGAAACGGAGGCGAAATGCAAATTGAAATGTTATGCGCGAAACTGCACCGCGCCACGATTACGGACGCAAATCTAAACTATGTCGGCTCAATCACAATCGATTCGGCACTTTTGGAGTGTGCGAATCTCCGCGTGGGACAAAAAGTCGAAATCGCAAATATCAACAACGGCGCACGATTTAGCACCTATATCATCAAAGGACAAGCGCACAGCGGGATAGTCTGCCTAAATGGCGCAGCGGCTAGACTTGCGCAGGTGGGGGATAAAGTCATCATTATGGCTTACGCGCTTTATGATGAATCCGAGCTAAAAAACTACGCGCCAAAGATTTTGCAACTTGGCAAAAAAAATGAGATTCTCTCACAAAGCACGACATTATAAAGGGGCAAAAAATGTTTAATCCAAATGATTTTAGCAATATGTTAGAGCAACTTCAAAGCAATATCAAAAATATTGAAGAAAAGAACGCAAACACCATCTACACGGCAAAAAGTGGCGGTGGGCTTGTGAGTGTGAGCGTGAATGGCAATAGCGAAGTGGTGGATTTGAATATCGATAAGTCGCTATTAGAGGATTTGGAGGCGTTGCAGATTTTGCTAATCGGCGCAATCAATGAAGCGTTGAAAAATGCCGAAAATGCCAAAAAAAATAGCGCGATGGAGATTTTGGGTGATTTTTCGCCGTTTAAGTCTTAGATTCTGCGTATTTATCGCGGTTTTGATTGCGCCATTAAGTGCGTATAATTTCAGCAAATGCGCGGAGTTTTATCTAAATACTTCGCAAATTTTCACACTTCAAAGTGGCGCAAAAATCCGCGCAATCCACATTGGCGAAGGCAAATATCTCGCATTTAGCGGTGAATCAAGCGCAGATTCTGCGAAATATGACGCATTTATGCGACTAATTTTATTTGATGGCAAGGTTTTGGCGCAAAAGTATGATTTGGTTGTGCCAGATTCTGCGAATCTCAAAAATCTCGCCACCATAAGCGAAAATGCGATGTCGCAAGGGCAGATTTTGCACCTTCAAAAATCGCTAAAAGATTTTGGTAAATTTTCGCAAGATATCCCGCCAAATGCCGTGATTAGCGATATTTGCTATCAAATCTATGGCATTGGCATTGGTGATAATCGCTTTATAGATTCTGCGTATTTGAAGCGATTTTTAACGCGAATTTTAGCGCGAACTTTACCGCATAGTGTGGCAAAATACAGCGATATTGGATTTAGCATTGATACAAAAAATAAAATAATTGCGATAAATCCGCTTATGCAAAAATCCGCTGAATCTAAACGCGAATCCGCAGAATCTAGCGTGAAATCCGCAAAATCTTTGCATTTAGGCGATGAAGTCTTGGCGATAAATGGCGTAAAAATCAAAAATCAATATGATTTTTTTGATATTTCTTCAAATTTAGAGCACGGCAAAATCGCCCAAATCACGATAAAGCGAAATAATAAGATTTTGCAAATCCCCGTGCGTGCGTTTGAGCGACATCGTGCATTTGATGAAAATAGCGTGGCGTTAGATATTTTAGGCATTATCGTTAATGAAAATTTGCGCGTTGAGAGAGATTTTGCGAGTTTCAAAAAGGGCGATAAGATTTTGCGACTAAATCAAATTGAGATTAGCGATAAAAATGCGCTAGATTCTGCGCTAAATGCGACACTTTCGCATACTCAAATGCTGTCATTTCTTGTGATTCGAGATGATTTTGAATTTTTTATTGATGTAGATTTGATGGAGATGGATTTATGAAGCGATTTGACGCGGTAATGGCGGAGTTTGAGCGATATTTGCAAAATCACAGCGCAAAAATTATGCGCAGTTTTCACCCAAACTTTGAAGTCGCATTTTGGGAAATGATGCGAAATGGCGGGAAGCGATTCCGCCCTGCGTTGCTTTTTTGCGTGGTTTTGGCAAATCAAAAAAATGCACCAAAAAAATGCCGTGAATTTAGCGCGAAAAATATTCAAAAAAATGATACTTTTTTGACGAATTGCTTTCAAATCGCCCTAGCAATCGAATCACTCCACACTTACTCCCTAATCCACGATGATTTACCCGCTATGGATAATGCTTCACTTCGCCGCAATCACCCCACTTTGCATACCAAATATAGCGAGGCAGACGCGATTTTGTGTGGCGATGGGCTAAATACTTATGCGTTTTATTTGATTGCTACGGCGCATTTTAGTGGCAAAACTCGCGCCAAACTTGCCAAATCGCTATCCTTTGGTGGGCTAAAAATGGTGGTAGGACAGGCGTTGGATTGCCACTTTGAGGGGCAGAAATTACAGCGCAAAAAGGTTGATTTTATCCACACAAACAAAACCGCACATTTAATCGCTTCATCGCTTGAAATGGGCGCAATTATCGCCAAACTGCCAAAAATTGAGCGCAAAAAACTCTATGATTTTGGGCTAAAATTGGGGCTATTTTTTCAGATTCGCGATGATATTTTAGATAAGATTTCATCAAATGAGGGCAAAAGCGCAAATATCGATGAAAACAAAAATAGCTATGTGAATCTACTAGGGCTAAAAGGCGCGGAGGACGCGTTAGATTCGCTTAAAATGACGCTACTAGAAACGCTTGAAAAAATCGATAAAAAAATCGCAAAAAACTTATATTTTTTGCTAAATAAATATCTATTAAAAGGACAAAAATGAAAAATATTTTAATCACAAATGATGATGGCTTTGAATCTATCGCACTGAAAGCACTTGTAGAAGCATTGAGCGATTTAGCGCGAATCATTGTCGTAGCCCCCGCAAGTGAAAAATCCGCCTGCGGACACGGACTAACGCTCACACGCCCCTTGCGACTAATCAAAATCGCCAAAGATTTCTACAAACTTGATGACGGCACACCCTCAGACTGCGTGTATTTGGCACTTAACACGCTAAAAATTACGCCCGATTTAATCATCTCTGGCATAAACATAGGCTCAAATATGGGCGAAGATGTAACCTACTCAGGCACGGTGGCAGGGGCGATGGAGGGCGCAATAAGGGAGATTCCCTCAATCGCTATTTCGCAAGTGGTAGATGACAAAAGGGGCGTAGTGAAAAGCGATTTTGCCCTTGCCAAAGAAGTCTCACGCGATTTGGTAGAGAAAATTTTAAGCGCACAATTCCCCTTGCAAGGGCGCAAATTGCTAAATGTAAATATCCCAAATGTCAAAGCAAAGGATTACAAAGGCACAAAAATCACGCAATTAGGCTACCGAATCTACGGCAATGACGCACACAAGCGCAAAAGTCCGCGCGGTGAAGAATATTATTGGCTTGGTTTGCACCCATTAGCGTGGAATGAACGGGCGGAAAATAACTCGGATTTTAGCGCAGTAATGGCAGGATATACCAGCATAACGCCTATAATGCTTGATATGACAAGCTATGAGGATATAAACGCACTTAAAGCGTGGATGGCGTAGATTCTGCGAAATTCAAAGAAAATCGCGAGTTTTTTTGATGAATTCATCGCTAAATTCATCGGCACTTTTTTCAAGCAAATGAATGCCATCGGTCGTTTGATAAATGCTATGATTTGGCGGTGGCAGCGTGGGATATGCAAAGTCTTTCAAAACTTTATGCACCGCCAAAACCTGCTTTGTGTTAAGTAATTTTTCATCGATTGGCATTTCAAAAAATATAATCTCTACCCCCTGCTTTTCAAAATACGCCAAAAGCACCCTTAACTCCGCTAAATCCGCTTCATATTTCGCAGAATCTATATTTGCATTATATCCCTCAATCATCCGCTCCAAACTATCTTTATACAACTTTTCATTGCGTTGTTTTGCTAACTTTTCATCCTTTGATTTCCCCGCCCTCCCTTTTACAAAACTCAAAAAAACATTTATTGGTTGATATTTTACCTGCAAAGCGGGGATGTATTTTTTCATCGCAGAATCTACGCCAAAAAGTTGCTTCAACATATTTGCATCCTTTGGACGCAAAAATGCAATATTAGATTCTACGAAAATCGCCTTTGGCAGTTTGTTTGTTTGCTTTATGATTTCTAATCCGCTCAACGCACTTCCACCGCCAAAAGCGAGATTGTAAATATGACTTTTTGCTAACTTCGCAGAATCTATTCTCGCACTCATCGATGAACCGACAATAATTGCGTTATACGCGCTAGATTCTGCGATTTTAGTGATTTTTGTCTCATAGATAAAATCTTGCGCAAAAACGATATTTTGTTGCCATTGATTTTGCGTGGCGGTAATTTGCGGTTTGCAACTCCACAAAAAAATATTATACGCCAAAAATATAGCAAAAAATATGGCAAGAATTTTTAAAAAATTAGAACTGAAAATAGATAAACGCATCGCTACTCCCGCTGTTTGTGAAAATTAAAAATAGCATAATTGCCCAAATGAGATTATTGTCAAGCATATTTTTACCGCTTTTTTTGCAAAGCAAGTAATTTAAATAATAAATCAAAATGCAAGATGAATAAATCCCCACGCAAAGTGCCACCACTCGCATAAACTCGCCTTCGTTATTAAAGAGTTTTTGGATAAATGCGATGGCGTGCGTAAAATCATTTAGACAAAATAGCAACCACCCAAAACTAACCGCCAAAAACACAAATAATATCCGTCCCATTCGCACAAATCTCCACTTTGGCAATGTGAAAATTTGACTGCAAATCCGCTCCAAAATCAGCAAAATCCCGTGATAGCAACCCCAAATAATATAACTTACCGCCGCCCCGTGCCAAAATCCGCCAAGTGCCATCACAATAAATAGATTTAGATAAGTTCGCAAATTCCCCTTTTTATTCCCACCAAGCGGAATGTAGAGATATTCCTTCAACCACGATGAAAGACTAATATGCCACCTACTCCAAAACTCGCTAAATGACGCAGAAATATAGGGGAAATTAAAATTTTTAGGCAACTCATATCCAAAAAGTAACGCAACTCCGATTGCAATCAAACTATACCCAGCAAAATCCGCAAAAATCTGCACACTATAACCAATAAGCAAAACCACCAAACTCGCAGAATCATAAGACAAAAAGTAAGGATACGCCATCCAAAAAGTTTGGTCTTTTAGATTATCCGCGATGACATTTTTTAAAAAATATCCCAAAATCAGCACTTTGAATGCTCGTAAAAATGGGATATTTTTTAGATATTTTGCGCGAATTTGCGGGAAAAAATTATGTGCTTTTAAAATAGGACCAGCGATGAGTGCAGGGAAAAATGCAATGAAAAATACGACATTTTTGGCGTGATTTTTTGGGGTAGATTCTGCGATTTTATTATTTTTATAAACATCCACCACCAAAGAAATGCCTTGAAATGTAAAAAATGAAATGCCAATTGGAAGTGGGATGGAAAGCAAAAGTGTGGCGAAATCTCCAGCTGGTAGCATTGCTCCAAATAGTGGCGAATATTTAAACGCACATAAAATCGCTAAATTTACGCACACGCCAAAGATTGCGTAAAATCGCTTTGCTTTACCTTGCGAAGTGTGGGAAATTTGATATGAAGTGATTGCGTTAATTAGCGCGGATGAAATAAGCAAAAGCAATAAAAGCGGGACATTGTAAGCATAAAATACAAAACTAGCGATGATGATTACAAAAATCTGATAGTTGCACTTCGCAGAATCTAATATTTGGGTAGATTCTGCGAATTTTGCGTTATTTGCAGAATCTGCGTTTGGATTTATAGATTCTGCGTTTTTTGCATATTTTGCAGAATCTGCGCTAGATTCTGCGATTTTTAACTTATTCTGCCCCCCCCCCTATTTAGCATTTTCCAAAATGGCGCGTAATAAAAAATCATCGTAAAAATCACAAGCACCACAAACATATAACTATTAAAAAGCATCAAAATCCTTATTTAAAAATTCAAAATTATAGCATTAAAATATATTCTTTTTGCAAATTTAGCGTATCAATCAACTTTCTATCTTTTTTATGGATAATGCAATCATAACTAATTGACATATTTCCCATATCATAGGCGATATATCCGCGCATCGCTAACTCAACGCATAGAATTTTCGCACTCGCCCCAAGTGCCACAATAAAGCAAATTTCATCCTTTTCATATTTCCTTGCCACACGCATCACATCCCCCAAAATCTCATCAATTTTGCTAAACGCATCAAATGGCGGATAGGAATTTAGGCGAATAACCTCACTTGCAGAATCTAGCAAATCATTATAAACGCCAAAATAACTATTAAATCCCTCAACAACAACGACTTTTTTCCCGCGCCAAAGGGACTTTATAGGATTTATCAAAATCTCTAAATAATCCTCAAAAACTCTCCGCCCAAAACTATCATCAAAATAAAAATGCGGATTTTTCGCTAAATCCAAAAGATTCGCAGAATCTGCGTTTGGATTTATGGATTCTGCGAATTTTGCGTTATTCGCAGAATCTGCGTTTGGATTTATAGATTCTGCGATTTTGTTAATTTTTGCAGAGTTTAGATTCTGCGATTTTGCTTCTGCCCCCCCCCATTTTGGATTTTTGAATCTAATACATAAAAATCCATCGGCGAATATCTTAGCGCAACACCATCAAAATAAATCCTATCATTTGGCAGATATTTTATCGCACCATAGGCATTTAAATACTCACACGCATAGAAAAATCCGCTATCTTTTAAATCAACATTTTTCACCAAATTTACATTTATTCCAATGGGAATATTTAGGCGATTCGCAGAATCTAGCGCAAACATTAGTCGCTCTTTTAGCGTCGTGCTAAATTTATGCATTCCACCGCCCTTATCGCACAAAATAGGCAAATCTCCATCGCCAAGTCTTATAAAACTGCCTCTTTTTTCACACAAAAACTCAATGCTTTTTTGTGGCGATAAAATCTTATATTTTGCCATAAATTCCTTTCGCAAAAGCATCTCAATGCCCCACAAAGTCGCCTTATCGACGCTATTTTCTCGCACTTCATCCAAAATTGGTTTATAAAGCACCCTTAAAAATGGATACATAATTTTTTTGTAGATTTTTTTAAGCATTTTCATCCTCCAATCACCGCGTTTTTGCTTATTTCGCCATCGCTTAAAGTTATTTTATCATCTTTATGCAAATCATTTAGATTTGCCACTGCGCCATCTTTGGTAATCTGCACGAATCCTTTTTCAACCAATCTTTTTGGATTGCGCGAATCTAAAATCGCCCTTAGTTGCGCTAGATTCGTGCGATGCGATTCAAGTAGGCGCAAATATGCCAAATCTAGCGCATTTTTTTGATTCGCACTCTCACATTTTTGCGCTAATAAATTTTGCGCCATTTTTGTTAGATTCGCCCGCAAATCCGCCAAATTCGCACACTCTTTTTTATAGTCGAATCGAAACGCCAACATTTTTGATTTCAAAATTTCAAGCGCATTTTTAAACGCCACAATTCGAGCCAAATACGCCGAATCAAGCTCATTTTGCAACTCTGCCAATTTCAAAAGCCACTGCGTTTTATCGGGTAAAATCATCTCAAAAGCCGCAGATGGCGTAGGTGCGCGAATGTCCGCCACCAAATCACTGAGCAAAAAATCAACTTCGTGCCCAATCGCCGAAACTATGGGCGTTTTCGCGCTAAAAATCGCCCTTGCGACAATCTCTTCATTAAACGCCCATAAATCCTCCAAACTCCCGCCACCACGCGCCAAAACGATAATGTCAAACTTGCCATTGTCCGCCAACGCGATAGATTCTGCGATTTGAAACTTCGCTTCATCGCCCTGCACGAGCGTATCAAAGATTGACAGCTCAATTAAATTCCACCGCTTATTTGCCACAAACAAAATGTCGTGCAACGCCGCACCCGATTTTGAAGTGATGAGCGCGATTTTGTGCGGAAAGCGTGGCAGTGGCTTTTTGTGCTTTGCCTCAAACAAGCCCTCCGCCTTTAACTTTTGCTTTAACTTTTCTAGTGCGTTTGCATCTGCCCCGCATTGCGCGATATTTGTGCATATTATTTGATATTCGCCTCTTTTTTCATAAAGCGAGATTTCGCCTGTGATTTGGACTTTTTGCGCGTTTTCTAGCTCAATTTTTAGCCAAGCACGAGTGCCCTTAAAAAGCACACAGCGAATCGTTGAATCCGCGTCTTTTAGGCTAAAATAGCAATGTCCGCTTTGATGTTTTGTCAAATTGCAGATTTCGCCCTCCACAAAAATCTGCGGAAAATGCTCTTTGATGACGCTTTTTAACTGCGAATTTAGTTCGCTAACGCTTAAAAATTGCACGATTTTAGCCCCAAAATGCCACGAAACTTACGGCAATCGCACGCGCAATTCTTTGGCAAAGTCAATGCAGGATTGAATGCTTTGCTTTGGCGCGACAAAGGCGTCAATCCCCGTATCAAACACCCCAAAAGTCGTCATTCCAATCGCCACTGCCAAATAGCTCCCATCCCACTTGAAATTTGCCAAAAACGCCTTGTAATGACTAGGCGCGGTAAAAATCAAAATCGAACTAGGTGGCGGGACAAGGCGCGAATCAAGTTTTAGCGTCTTATTTTCATACGCCACCACTTCGCTTAATTTGATTTTGTGGTGGATTAGCTTTTCATTTATGCCAGAGACGATTTTTTTGGCGTGAACATACAGCGGGTGGCGGTTTTTAAGCAATGGGATAATCTCTTTTGCAAAGCCATCGCCGTGCGAATCTTGCCCGATATATTCGATTGTCCCGCCCAAACTCTCCAAAAATCCCGCACTGCCCTCGCCTATCACAAAGCTAGGGATTTTTTTCCAGCTACAATCGCCCACGCGCTCGGCGTTTTGCGCCATTGATTTTATCGCATAGCGCGAAGTAAAAATCAGCGCGTCAATATTATGCAAATTCACTTCAAATGGTAAAATCCTTATTTCGCTCACAACCAGCGACTTTACGCCCTCTTCGGCTTTTGAACCGATTAAAAAAATCTCTCTCAATTCACAACTCCACTAAAATCAATCTTTGGTTTAGACTTTACAAAAAAATGCGCTTCTTGTGGCAAAATCGCCCTATAAATTTTTTTCGTCCCCAAAAAGCCCACATTATCCGCACTCACAAGCAAAATGAGCTTATCGCATTCTAATCGCGCCTTTAAGTGAAAACTCTTGCCTTTGTTGAAATCATAATATCTGCCATTTATATAAGAATTTTGCCCTTCGCGCTCCAAATTATAAATATGAACGCTACCCAAAACCTCTCTATCACGCAAAGCAAAATTTTGATTTAGCGTGTCTTTTTTTGAGGCTTGCGAATCCATAAAAGCAACCTGATATGCGAAATATTTGCCATCTTTCTTAAAAATCTCCACAATGCTATATCGCCCACTAACTTTGTCGCGTGGAGAGAGCCAAAAGCCCGTAATATCGCCGTTTTTACAGAGATTTTGCGATTGATTCTGCGAATCGTGCGCTAGATTCTGCAAATTATCCGCAAAAACGCCTGTGATAAAAATCACTAAAAATATAAGTTTTTTTCTCATAGCGCAATCTTTAATAAATTTGTCGGCACTTTTAGCACGGACTTAAAAACCACTGCCGAATCTAGCTCAAATCCCCCAGCGTGAATGTCCTTTGGCGTCAAAATCAAAAGCGAATTTTCATAAAGCGCAATTGATGAAGGCGATTTAAGTGGCACAAAATTTTGGCAATCTTTTGTGAAATTGTATTCATTTATAGGCTCAAACGCGCTAAAAAAGCCCACTTTCATAATCTCACTGCCCTTTGCTACAAACTGAAAATCTACAAACGCCCTGTGCGCTTCAAAAATCCCGCTATTTTTTAACACATAGCTTTGCTCGATAGCGCGAATCCCATAGCCCAAATCCACGCTATTTTCAACACGCAAATCGCCACAATTTAGGGATAAAATGCGATTCAAAGTCGCCGAATCCAAAAAATAATCGCTCACATTTTTTGCGACTTGCAAATCCGCGAAAATTACTTCCAAAATCCCCAAATCGCGCGGCATCTCCAACAAAATCGCCATTTTACCCCCTTGCTAAATAAAAATGATTGTCCGCTTGTTTGGTGCTATAACCTACTACGCGCAAAGATTGCGATTCGATAGCGGAGAATAGCTCGTTTTGAAACATTTTTTGCCAAATTTCGCGCTCATCAAATGCCTCAAAAAATCGCTTGTAATTTTCCACGCATTTCGCGCAAAATGGCAGTTTTGCGTCATAAAAAATTTTCGCACTCACGCGCTCACTGCTCCCCACCGCGTAGCTAAAAGCGTTGCTTGTCATAATCCGCGCCTTTGCGCCATTGCCTTGCATTAGCGCGTCTAAATCCGCGCATTTTGTGAAGTGAATGATGGGCTTTTGCCTTGCTATGTGCGCTCGGTGGCTTATTAGCGCGTTATAAATGACGCAAGGATAAAGCGCGTTTTGTGGCGTCCGCAAGTAGATAAAATACTTGCCAAGCACGATGTCAGCGAGTTTTATCGCAATGCCATTGTGAAACTCATCAAGCGCAAATGATTCAAAACTGCCAAAATTTAGGATTTTTGCGAAGCTGTGTGCTAGATTTTGCGTCATTTTGTGCGCCCTTTGCTAAAAATTTGCAAATTTTAGCTTAAATGCGAGCAAAAAGCAAAACGCCCCTAAAATTTAGCATCTAGCGTTCGTTTTTATATTCGTCATCTATGTTTGAATATTTTTCAACTAGCCTTTGCCAATAATCATCGTTTTGCTCTTGTTGCTTTTCTATTATCGTTTGCCAAAATTCATCATATTCGCCTTTTTGCCTTTGTGGCGTTTTGCACGCGCCTAAATGTGGATTATGTGCCGTGATAAATATCAGCACCACCACTATCACAGAAATTAGCCCCGATATCACAGAGTGCAGAAATGCCATTACTATCATCGCTATCCACACCGCACATTCTGCGATAAATGCTATAATTTGCTTTTGTTGTTTAGTCATTTTCAATCCCTTGAATCTCTAAAATGGGATTTCATCATCAATGTCAATTTCGGGGATATTGTTATGATTGTTATTTTGCTTTGCCTCTATAATTGCACCATTTTCTATGCACCGTATAATTTTATATGAATCCTTGCTGCCCAAATAGGACAATAGCTCTTTATTCAAATCTGTTGTTGTCATTTTTGCTCCCAAATTATTTAATCTCAAATAGCGAATCTTGCTTTGATTGCTTTAATTTAATAATCTTTTCTACCACGCTTCCTACATTTTCTGCATTTATTTCGATTGCGGGGGATTCTTTGTCGTTTAAAATTTCTCTATTTAGATTAAATCTCTCATCATTTTCGATACCACGCGGGGCGATTCGCGGTATGCCCCACTCTTTTGCTTTGCCTAGCGCGTGTCGTGCGCCTGAATCTTTGCTTTTATCCGCTTTGCTATCATTCTCGCCAAAGCTTGCCACCAAGCACACCGCATCGCTAAAAAGAGCCTGCAATCTATCGCGCTCAATGTATCTTTGCGGTAAGCCAAAGCGTGGATTGTCGCACTCTGTGATATATTCGCCAATGAGTAGTCCGCCATTTGCTACGATTTCTTGTGCTAACTCGGCATTTGCGCTAGGCAAAATATTGCGCAATGTGCTTGGCAAAATGGCGATTGTCGCGCCATTTTTTTGGAGTGTGAATCTATGGGCGATTTCATCGCAACCTTTGGCAAGTCCGCTTACGATTACAGCGTCTTTTTGTAGCATTGAATCAACGATTTTTTCCTCTAATGCTTTGATTTTGTCGCACGGATTAAGAAAGCCAATGACTGCGATTCGCAACAAATTTTTAGTTAGCAATCCCAAATCGCCCTTGTATGTTAGCAAAATAGGCTTATCGCTATCTTTGATATTTGCGCTATATGCGGGGAATCCGCTATCACAAAAGGCGATAATGCCATCTGCGTAGTTTTCTAGCGAATCAAATTCATTTTCTACTGCGATTTTGCATTCATAAAATAGCGATTCTGCGTTTTGATTTTTTTGCGCTAAACGCTCTATAATCTCTGCTTCGCTTGAATCTGCCCGAAAATTTTGCGCAATCCAAGCATTGCCAATGCCCTTTATTTTTAATAGCGTGGCGACATTTTTGGCATTTTTACTAATTTTCATACTTCTCTCCAAACTGCTGGTGTATTTCTACCCTTTTCCGTGCGTCCTACGGCATAAAAGATTACGCGTTTCGCGCCTTTGTCATAGAGTGCTTGGATACAATCCTCCACGACATTTGCATATAGCGTATAAATATCATCGATTAACAATATCGTTTGATTTGCGACTTTATCGCTAATATCACACGAATCTTTGGTAATGCCGGGATATGGCGTGTCGCCTTTGCATAAGTTTGGGAGAAAAATCTGCGCTGGTTGTGAATTTACCAAATGTGTTGTTGCTACATCTTTGATTCGATTGATATAATACACGCCATTGATAAATTTTCTATTTATGCCGCCATTTGCAAGGCTGATTGCTTCACGGATAGCTTTTTGAAAATATAACTGCGATTCAGCAAAAAATGTCTTTGAGCGTGGCACGCGGCAAACTATTATATTTTCTGCATTGCCATATATTTTGTCATAAGCCACCAAAAAATTAGCGATATGCTCCCTAGCTTTATTTTTACACTCATCTAATTGCGATTCTGCGTAGTTTGCCTTATTGTTTTTCAATATATGCAAAAAGTGCAACTCTCTGCTCTGCGCTTTGGCTTTAAAATCCATCGTATAAAATCCGCTTGTATTGCGCTTTAAAAATTCATTGCTACGAATCTCAAACTCAAAAAATCCCATTGTCGCCTCCTTAAATTTTGATAATATTAACGATTCCTGCGTCCCTAGCGCACTTTATATCTTTGTCGTTATCCTCAAAAACGCTTAACCCCCTAGCATTTAGGCAAAAATGCTCTATGCAGTTTTGATATTTATTGCCACCGCTATTGTAAAAAATCATAGGCAAATTGCGTAAATTGTGGTATTTGATAAGCAAATCTATGCGTTTGCGCTTGGCATTTGTGATTAAAATAGTGCTATATTTGCCTTGCAAAAGGCGCATTAGACTATAAAGCAAGTGATTTATTTTCGTAGTGGGTAAAAAATCGTAGAAATATTTCTCTTTTAGCGATTTTATGAGATTAGATTCGCGGGTAGTTAGATTGAAATTTGCTAGCAAATTTTTATCACAGCGACTTTGCAAAAGCGCGGGACAAAGAAGCGCATTTTTGACTTCGCAAATGGCTTTGTTATATGACAAAAAATTCGCTAGATTAGTGTGAATTAAAGTATCATCAATATCAAAGCAAAAGCAATGATTTTTATCTAAATCCCCCCCCGTGCGTGTGCGTATGCGCTGAATCGCAAAGGACTTTAATTAAAAATGGATTTAAAAAAATATTATTCATTTTTTACCTACATCATAAATTTTTGGTGCGAATTGTATAAAACTTTGCTTTAATCAATCTTAAAAATATTAGATTCGCGCATTCTTAAAAATCATCGATTCACACCCAAAATCATCGCAACTATATTTTTAAAAATTTTTTGCTATAATCCGCACTTTTATCAAAACTTATCACAAGCAAAAGAGCATTTATGAATAATTTTACACATTTCAATTTAAAGAAAAAAGTCCTGCAAGGTATCACAGAGGCTGGATTCAAAGACCCTAGCCCCATTCAGCAAAGCGCGATTCCGCTAGTGCTAGAAGGGCACGATTTAATCGCCCAAGCACAGACAGGCACGGGCAAAACGGCGGCATTTGCGATTCCTATCCTAAATATGTTGGAGCAAAATAGCGACATTGAGGCTCTTATCATCACACCCACGCGCGAACTTGCGATGCAAATCAGCGATGAGGTTTTTAAGCTAGGGCGATTTTTGCGGACAAAAACGATTTGCATTTACGGCGGACAGAGCATAAAACGGCAGATTGACTTGCTAGACAAAAAGCCAAAGGTTATGGTAGCCACGCCCGGACGGCTTTTAGACCACTTGCGAAACGATAGGATTAAGAATTTTAATCCGCGATTCATAGTCCTTGATGAAAGCGATGAAATGCTTGATATGGGCTTTTTGGAGAGTATCGAAGAGATTTTTCGCTTTATCCCACGCGTTCGTCAGACTTTGCTATTTTCTGCGACAATGCCAACGCCCATCAAAAATCTCGCCAAAAAGATTTTAAACAACCCAAAGAGCGTAAAAATCGCCAAAGTCGATATTACAAACACCGACATTGAACAAAAATACTACATTATAAACGAAAATGAGCGCGATGACGCGATTATGCGTCTGCTTGACTTTGTGGCAAGTAAAAAATCCATCGTTTTCACACGCACCAAGCGCGAGGCGGACATTTTGGCGGAGTTGCTGAAATCCAAAGGTTACAAGGCAACCGCTCTTCACGGCGATATGGAGCAACGCGATAGGCGCACTGCGATGAGTGCGTTTAAAGAAAATCGCGTGGAGATTTTGGTGGCAACCGATGTGGCAAGTCGTGGGCTTGATATAAGTGATGTGGGCTTTGTTTTCAACTATCACTTACCGCTAAATCCCAATTCGTATGTCCATCGTATCGGGCGCACGGGCAGAGCAGGCAGAAAGGGCGTGGCAATTACGCTTGTAACGCCCCTTGAATTTAAAGATTTGAAGCGAATCAAAGAGCAAATAAAGACAAATTTGGAGCTTTTTACGCTTGAAGGCGAGCAAGCTGGCAGTGAATTTTCAATAGATTCTATCGCAGAATCTACACCAAAATCGCATAAAAATCAAAATCTTACCGATAAGATTCTGCGATATAGCGTTTCACACGGCGCGCTAGATTTGTATCCGCAGCTTTGCGCTAAAATCGATAGCACTCAACTTGCCCTTAAAATGCTGTCATATTTGATGGATTCAAACAAGGCAAATGCCCCTAAAAAATGGCGTGAAACCCCAAAAAATGAACGCAAAAATGAGCGTAAAAAACCTAACTCACGCAACAAAAAGCGCGATTTTAAGAGAAAATAATGCAATTTGAACCATATCCATTTGAAAAATTAAACGCGCTTTTGGCAAATATCGCGCCAAAAGATTCGCGTGAAATTATCAAACTAACCATCGGCGAACCGCAGTTTGAAACGCCAGACTTTATCCAAAACGCGCTCAAAGATTTTGCGCATTTGCTTTGCAAATATCCTGCAAGTGGGGGCGAATCCTATCTCAAAAACGCGCAGATTGACTTTGTCAAACGGCGATTTGATATTGCGCTTGATTTGGCGCAAATAATCCCCACATTTGGCACAAGGGAGGTGCTTTTTAACTTTCCAAATTTTGTGTTTGGTAGCCTTTTCCCGCAAAATAGGGTTATGGCGTTTCCAAATCCCTTTTATCAAATCTATGAAGGCGCGGCAATCGCCTCAAATGCGGAGATAATCTATATGGATTTGGATAGCGATTTTAAACCGCAAATCGCCGAATCGGATTTAAAAAAAGCAAAATTAGTCATTTTAAATTCGCCAAACAATCCCACAGGCGCGACTTTATCGCAAGATGAGTTAGAGATTTGGGTGCGAAATGCCCTAAAATACGACTTTATTTTGCTAAATGATGAATGTTATAGCGAGATTTACGAATCTAATGCGCCTACTTCGATTTTAGAGGCAAGTCTCGCCGTAGGCAACGAATCTTTTAAAAATATTTTGGCGATAAATTCTATCTCCAAGCGTTCATCTGCGCCAGGACTACGAAGCGGATTTATCGCAGGGGACGCAAAAATTTTAAAAGATTATGCGCGTTATCGCACTTATATCGGTTGTGCGATTCCTTTGCCACTGCAAAAAGCCGCAGCAGTGGCGTGGGAGGACGATAAAAGTGCGGAGTTTTTTCGCCAAAAATACAGCGCGAATCTCAAAATCGCAAGAGAAATTTTAGGCACAAACATAAATCCATACACTTTTTATGTGTGGTTGCGCGTAAATGACGATATAGCATTCACAAAAGAGCTTTACGCAAATGAGGGCATTTTGGTGCTACCGGGTCGCTATTTGGGGCGCAAGGGAGCGGGTGAAAATTTCGTGCGAATCGCCCTTGTTTATGAAAGCGAAATCATCAAAAACGCAATGCAGAGGATAAAATTATGGATTTAAATAGCATTCATTTCGTAGGAATCGGGGGCATTGGCATTTCAGGTTTGGCTAGATATTTACAGGCACAAGGCGTTGAAGTCAGCGGTAGCGATATAAGTGAGAGTTGCTCTACAAAATATCTGCGTAGTTTAGGCGTCCAAGTCGCAATCCCGCACGACAAAAACAATATCAAAAATCCAAATTTACTCGTGCATAGCGCGATTATCGATGATGACAATGTCGAATTAGCAGAAGCACGGGCAAAAAATATCCCCATTCTCTCACGCAAGGACGCATTAAAAATCATTTTGGCAAAAAAACGCGTGTTTTCGGTGTGTGGAGCGCACGGCAAAAGTAGCACTACGGCAATGTTAAGCGCGATTTTTAAGGATTATGGCGCAATCATCGGGGCGATAAGCAAAGAGTTTGGCTCAAATGTCCGCGCAGTGCAAAGCGAAAGTGTCGTATTTGAAGCAGATGAGAGCGATGGCAGTTTTTTAAATAGCAATCCCTACTGCGCGATTGTTACAAACGCCGAGCCAGAGCATATGGAGCACTACAATTACGATTTAGAGCTGTTTCATAGAGCTTATGCGGACTTTTTGACAAGCGCAAAAAAGCGCGTTTTTAACGCCGAAGATGAATTTTTAGCATCTTTGAATCTCCCCGCAACGCGCCTTTATCCGCACAAAGACATTGCAAATATCAAATATTTTTTGGAGGATGATGAGCCATTTACGGAGTTTTCTTTGAATCGCAATGGCAAATTTGTGGGCAATTTTCGCGTGTGGGGATTTGGATTTCATACCGCAAGTAATGCGAGTTTGGCGATTTTAAGCGCGTTAGATGAGATGGATTCTGCGAATATTTCGCAGAATCTACTAAATTACAAAGGCATACAAAAGCGATTTGATATCGTTTGCAAGGGCGAAAAGTGCGTGATTATCGATGATTACGCCCACCACCCGACAGAAATCAAATCCACGCTTGATTCAATAAAGCACTACGCTAGATTGAAAAATATCCGCAATATCACTGCGATTTGGCAGCCGCACAAGTATTCGCGCACGATTCACAATATCGATGGATTCGCAGAATCTTTTGCGGGTGTGGATAATTTGGTGATTTTGCCCGTGTGGGGGACAAATGAGAGTCCAATCCCCATTGATTTTAACGGACACTTTGGGCGATATGCGCCCATTATGGCGGATTGTATTCATCGCAGTGGCGCAACATTAGAGATTGTCAAAGATGGCAAAATCCTAAATGCGCTTGATTCAGGGCTAATTGTGGGCTTTGGCGCGGGTGATATTACCTATCAAATGAGAGGTGCGATTTGAAAATCGCCCTAATCGCGCTAATATCCGTCATCATCGGGCTATTTTTGTATTTTAATGTGCGCGGAAAAATGGATAAGAAAAAGGGCATAATTTTAGGCATTTTGTGCGCTGTGTGCGTGATAATCGCCTTTATTTACACGCAAATGTTTGATAAAAAAAATCGCGCAGACGCCGAAATCATCGCTTCATTCAATCGTGGCGAGGATATTGAATGTGGCGAAATTAGCGTGAATCGCGACAATTTTACCTTTACAAACGGCACTTTGAGCTTCACAGGCAAGGCGGGGACAAAGCACCATAACAAAATCATCGCCATTGAGGAATGCGAATAATTTGAATGACGCTATCATAAAAAAGCTCGATTTGTGGGACTTTATAAAGGATTTTTTGGGATTTTTTGCAAGGAAAAATAATTTAGATTCTGCGCTAAATTCGCAGAATCTACAAAATCTTTCACACAAATCGCAGAATCTAACGCAGAATCCGCAAAATCTTTCATACGAATCGCAGAATCTAATCAAATCCCTAAAAATCAAAGGCGACTTAAAAGAAGCAAAATTAAAAATCGATGAATTAAGTAGCATTGTTTTTGCCCCGCCACAAAGCGTTGTAGGCGAGATTCGCGCTTTGGATAACGAACTAGCAATTTTAAAAAAAGGCGCGATTTTGAAGTTAGATTCGCTTTTTGAGTTTGCCAAAATTATCAAATATTTTCTATATCTTAAAAATCTAAATTTGGATTCGCTTACCCAAATCCCGCGAATGTTAGGGCAAATCAATATCCCATTTGATATTTTGCAAATTGTGGATTGCTTTGAAAATGATGGCAATTTGCGAAGCGGAAAATACGAGAAATTTGATTTTATAAATCAATCGATAAAAAACGCAAACAAAGAGCTAAAAAAACAGCTTGATAGATTGCTTGGTAACGCAAAAATTACGCCTTATTTGGTGGATAAAAGTGTGCATTTTATTGATGGGAGAGAGTGCCTTTTGGTTCGCAGTGGATTTAGCAAAGTAATGCAAGGGCGCATAATGCAGCGCACACAGGCGGGATTTTTTTACATTTTGCCAAATGCTTTGCAATATATTTATGACAAACTTGACAAACTCCGCAATGAGCGCGAAATCGCCCTTTTTGAGATTGAGCGTGAAATATCTAGCAAAATGCAAGAAAATATATTTTTTTTGAAATTTATAAACGCTGAATTTGATAGATTTGACGCACTTCAATCGCGGGTATTTTTTGCCAAAACGCGCAATTTTGAGTTTATTTTGCCAACTTTAAATCGCCAAAAATACGGAGGCGCGATTGTTTTAAGCGATTTTTGCCACCCAAATATCAAAAATCCAATACCTTGCAATGTGGAGTTTGATAGGCAGATAATGCTTGTAACGGGCGTAAATGCGGGAGGAAAGACAATGTTACTAAAAAGCATTTTAAGCGCGTCTTTGCTTTCAAACTTGCTAATCCCTTTTAAAATAAGTCCGCATAAGTCCAAAATCCCGCATTTTGCGCGAATCGAAGCGATTTTGAATGACCCGCAGGATAGTAAAAACGATATTTCAACATTTGCTGGGCGAATGATGGAGTTTAGTGCGATTTTGGCGCAGATTCGGGCGCAAGGCGCGGATTCAAATATAATGCTTGGCATTGATGAAATTGAGCTAGGCACGGACGCAAATGAAGCAAGTGCGCTTTATTTCGCGCTTTTGGAGCATTTGAGCGACAAAAATATCAAAATAATCATCACCACCCACCACAAAATTTTGGCAAGTAAAATGGCGGACAATCCGCGTGTAGAGCTACTTGCCGCGCTTTATGATGAGGCAAATCGCGCCCCCACTTATACATTTCTAAAAGGGACGATTGGCAAAAGCTATGCGTTTGAGAGTGCGCTAAAATACGGGATTCCGCGCTTTATTATCGAAAAGGCGCAAAAAATATATAACCAAAATTTAGAAAATCTAAACGCGCTTTTGGAGCAAACCAGCACATTAAAGGCGAATCTAATCGCAAAAGAAGCGCAAATGGAGGCGAACTTGCAAAAAATTGAGCGCAAAAAAGATGAGTTAGATTTGCTAATTGAGGCGCAAAATAACGCGCTTGGCGCGAAAAAAGCGGAGTTAGAATCAATCTATAATAAGGCATTAGATGAGTTAAAGGCGGTTTTAAAAAAGCAAGATAGCAAAGAGATTCATCGCTTTTTAAACGCGCAACACAAGGCTTTTAGGGCAATACCAAAAGATACGCCAAAAAGGCACATTGATTTTAAAGTCGGTAATCGCGTAACGCAGGGCAAAAATATCGGCATAATTTTAAGCATAAAGGGCGAAAACGCGCAAATTGAGTTAGAAAACGGCGTTAGAGTTCGCACAAAACTATCTGCCCTAAAACTAGCCCCGCAAATCCCCCAAAAAGCGCGAAGCGTGAGCGTTAGCAAAGTCGCCAAAAGTTGCCCTGTATGCCTTGACTTGCACGGCAAACGCGCCGAAGAGGCACTAGACTTGCTTGAAGCGTATATCTCAGATTGCCTAATGGCTGGATTTGAGCTAGTGCTAATCAAACACGGCATCGGCAGTGGCGTTTTAAGCGCGGTGGTGCGGGACTTTTTAAGCGCACACCCAAAAGTGCAAAGTTTTGAAGACGCCCCACCGCAAATGGGTGGCTTTGGCGCAAAAATCGTGAGGTTTTAGATTCTGCGAAGCTGATTTTTGCGCTAGATTCTGCGAAATTGTGTAAGATTCTGCGAATCGCAGAATCTGCAAAATTCAACTCAAAGATTCTGCGAATCTAAAATCACGCTAGATTCACCCACAATAAGCGCGAATCTAACAAAAGATTCGCAAGATTCACAAAAATCTTATTGCCGATTTTGCTTTTCGTGTTTTAATCGCACTCTTTTGATTTCTAACGCGTCTTCCTCTGCGTCTAATTCTTTCTTTTTGGCATTGTAAGTTTTGTCATACACAGCTTTAAAGTAAGCCAAACACTTTGGCGCGTCATCATAGCTTAAATCCGCACATTTGCCCTTTTTACCATCGCCCAAATCTATCAAATCATTTTCTATGGCTTTGATAGCGGCTTTTTTGGCGACACAATTTGCCATTCTGCCTCTATCATTTGTGAGAAGTTCGCCCCACACATATTTATCATCGCCTGTAAGTTGCCTACCCCACGACACTCTAAAATTTGAAGCGTCAATATAAGCCAAATCATTGCCTTTATTTTGATTGATATAATCAAATAGCTTTGTTTCTAGCCATTTTGGCATATTGTCGCACACAAGCCATTCTTTTTCAAAAATTTGTTCCTCTTTGATATTCGTAGGCAACTTTGTGGCATTTTTGATAGCTTCATTATAAGATTGGGTTACCAAATCATAGCATTTAAACATTCCCGTGCCTTTATATCTATCATCACTAAAGATTTTGCCATAGTCATTAGTAACATTCACAAATTCTTTTTGCCAATCATATCTAAACATCTTGTTTTGATAGTATCCCTCATAATAACTTTTTTTCGCTAATCGCTTCATCATATCATCGGGGATACAAGCGTCATTTGGACTATTTTTTGTATATTTGATTTCATCGCTAAATGGTTGCACAAATAAATCATCAAAGAAACTGCACCCACTAAAAACTACGCCACAAATACATATTTTTAAAAGCAATTTTAATTTATTCATTTTTTATCCTTTATGTTAGATTCACGCGTAAAGCGCGAATCTTTTGCAAGTCAAAAGTCCAATGTCCCCATTGTCGCTAATGGGACTTTTTTATCGCCATTGCTTTTGCCATTGCGATAGCTTTCGCTTAAACCTTTGCAAAATGCCTCCATTTTGCCTTCACCTGCGACTTTGCTAGGGCTAATATACATATATCCATTATTGATGGATACCAATGGTGTTTCGCCCTTGCTACACATTTTGAGCGACACACCATTACCTAAAATCATCCATTTTTCATTAAATGCTTTTTTTGTTTCCTCGCTTACGAATGAGCCCAGACTGCTTTCCATAATCCACTCGTTCCATTCTTTGCCATTTAGTGCTTTTTGTTTTGTGGTGTCGATTCCATTTGCATATACTTGCGTAACTATGTTTCTTTGCAAACTAACAATATCACTTCTAATCTCGCCTATCATAGAATGTATCCTTGTGCCAACGCTCACCTTATCGCCTCTATTATGCGCGTCATATTTTACAGACAGCCTGTCCTCATCTACGCCTACTATGTCGGCTTTGCATTGAACGCTTTTGTCCTCACTATCTGAATCTATCATTTCGATATTTGTAAGCTTGGGATTGGAGTTTGGATACATCGTTTTGACTTTTTTGATAACCTCATCTTTTACCGCTCCGTCCTTACAGCTTATGCCACCACACGCGCTAATTCCAAGTGCTATAAAACCTAGCACAACTATTTTTACTAACTTTGTCATTGTATTTTCCTTTCTTAATTTAAAATTATGTTCGCCGTTTTTGGGGCGAATCTTATTTCTAACATTGCCTAACCGCCACGAATTTTGATTGCTTTAATATGCGCGAATCTAAAAAGCGCGAAAAATATTTTAAGTTACCATTTTCGCACCTTTGAGTTAATATGGGGATTTTTGGATTGCTTCGCCTTGCTAGTGCAAGGACTCGCAATGACAAAATAAAGTGGATTTTTAAGATTTAATTTGTGAGTTTGAAATAAATAGCGTAAAAAATCAGTTAGATAAAGAGCAAATCCCCCCCCCAAGAGAGTTTTAAGCGGATTTATCGATTTAAAGATTCGCAAATTAAGATTTATTTTCAAAATTTTGCCTTTTTTCAAAAATAGAATTGCGAATTTTAGGTTTTATCAAATTAAAAAATTCTTAAATCTTTGTAAATTTGGATATTTTTTGCATTTTTGGATTGCTTTTGCGTGAAATGATATGAAATTCGCAGAATCTAGCGCGAAAATATTTGCGATTCGCAAAATCCGCCCTATAAAAAATGCGCATTTTTTAAGGCAAAGTGAAAGTTTTTTGCTATAATTCGCTCGCCCAAGTAAATGCGGGATTCTTTAAATTTTAAGTCTAATGTGAAATATATTTAGATTCGCGTAGTCGTTTGTATGTGTCGGTGTTTCTGCTTGATGGTGCGGTGCGTGCGTAGGATTTGCCGCCTACACAAATGCTTAGAATCTTACTCTTTGTATCCTTTTTGGGGCAAAAAATTCAAAATTTCGCTTTGCTTGGGTAATCCACACAGGGGCAAAATTGTGAAAATCTTAATCGCAAAACAAAAAATTCTAATCGTAGGTAGCGGTGGGCGCGAGTATAGCATAGCATTGAGCTTGAAAAATGACGCACGCGTGGGGCAAATCTACTTTGCAAATGGCAACGGCGCGACAGCAAATTTGGGCGAAAATATCCACGCAAAAGGCAACAAAGAAATCGTTGATTTTTGCGTGAATAAGGGCGTGAATCTTGTGGTGGTAGGACCAGAGCAACCTTTGATTGAGGGATTAAGCGATGAATTGCGCGAAGCAAAAATCCGCGTTTTTGCGCCTAGCAAGGCAGCTGCGAGGTTAGAGGGCTCAAAAATCTTTATGAAAAATCTGCTTAAAAAATATCATATCCCCACAGCAAAATTTCTTGCAAGTAGCGATAAGGACGAGCTTTTTGGCTTTATTGAATCAAGCAATTTTAGCAAAATCGTAATAAAGGCAGATGGCTTGTGCGCAGGAAAAGGCGTGATTATCACCGATTCAAAGCCCGAAGCAAAGCAGATTGTGGAGTCGATGATAAGCGGAGAGCGATTTGGCGAGGCGGGGAGGCGAATTGTCATCGAAGAATTTTTAGATGGCTTTGAATTAAGCGTGTTTGCGATTTGCGATGGCAAAAATTTCATTCTAATGCCCACAGCACAAGACCACAAGCGACTATTAGACGATGATTTAGGACCAAATACGGGCGGTATGGGCGCGTATAGCCCCACGCCACAATGCGATTCGGTGCTACTAGAAAAAATCAAAGCGCGAATTATTACGCCTACTTTGGAGGCGATGAGGGCGGAGGGTGCGGAGTTTTGCGGGGTGCTATTTTGCGGGATTATGGTAAGTGGCGGTGAGCCTTTTGTGCTAGAATTTAATGTCCGCTTTGGCGACCCTGAATGCGAGGTGATTTTGCCATTGCTAAAAACGCCGTTGCTTGATATTTTGGAGGCGGCGCTGCATCGCAAACTAGGCGATTTCAAAGTGGAGATTTTGGATAAATCTTGCGTGGGCGTGGTTGTGGCAAGTGAAAACTACCCGTATAGCGCAAGTGTAGCGCAAACTATCACGCTACAAAATGGCACAAATTGCACTTCAAATGCGGACAATCACATTTCATTTGCGGGGGTTAGCGATGAAAATGGTGCATTAAAGGCAAGTGGTGGGCGTGTTTTGGTGTGCGTGGGGATAGGCGATTCGCTAAAAGAGGCGCAAAAAAATGCCTATAATTTGACAAAACAAGTGAATTTCAAAGGCGCGAAAATGCGCAAAGACATTGCAAATAAGGCGTTTGTAGGGTAGGGCAAAATAGATTTGCGCTTAAATCATCACTATTTTTGTCATTTTGAACGAAGCGAAAAATCTCAAAAATAATCCGTCATTGCGATATTTTGCAAGATTTGCGTTCCTATCCCGTCATTGCGAGACTTGCGAAGCAGGTCGTGGCAATCCAAGATTCTGCGATTTTCGTAGAATCTCGTTTGATTTTTGTATTAGATTCTGCGATTTTTACAAAATCGCTTTAATTTCGCAGAATCTCGCGTGTGGATTGCTTCGTCAGTGCTACGCACTTCCTCGCAATGACGAAAAAACATACTAGATTCTGCGTTTTTCGCACTAGATTCTGCGATTCGCAGAATCTCACAAAAAAATCGCAGAATCTACCCATTTTTCGCAGAATCTCACAGAAAATTTCGCAGAATCTAATTTTTTTCCGCTACAACGCTTATTTTCGCCAAAAAATATACTTCAAAATCACCCACGCGATGGCGACATTTATGAGTGAATCGGCTAGGTTGAAAACCGCAAAGTTGAATTTGTAATGCCAAAAAATATAATCCACCACGCCATCGCGCACGAATCTATCCACCAAATTGCTAAATCCAGCGCCGATGATTAGCCCAAATGCTACGAAGTTTTGGGCGAATAATTCATCGCTTTTTAGCACCAAAATTAGCATAAAAAGTAGCATTGCTAGGATTAGCCATTTGAGATTCGCCCCCACCGCGCTTAAAAATGAGAATGCCACGCCTTTGTTGAAAACCAAAATTATGTCGATAAATTCGCTTTGAAAGACTTTGGCGTGGGGACTTGGCGCGTTTGCGTAAAAATCCAAAATCAAAAATTTGATTGCTTGGTCAAGTGCGATTGCCAAAACCATCATCGCAAAAAATGCGAAGTGTTTTTTGGTGAATCTACGCAAGATTCGTGCTTTTAGATTCGTAAGATTCGCCCCTAGATTCATATAAGATTCGCCCCCAAATTGCGCTCCATTTTTAAGATTTGCCTAAATTAGATTCGCGTTACCCGCAAGAAATCTCTTTTTTAAAAAACGCTTCTAATTCGCACATCGTGGATTCAAGCAACTTTTTGTCCTTGCCTTCTAATAAAATCCGCAGTTTATTCTCCGTGCCAGAGTAGCGGATAATGTGGCGAATCTCATCCACAATCAGCTTTTTATAGCGCGATTCAAGCGAATCTAGTGGCGTTTTTTTGTGCGAAATATCGATATTTTTTAGCACCTGCGGATAGAGGCTAAAAGGATTTAGCACCTCGCTACTTGCGCGATTCGCCTTTAACATAAGGGCTAGGACTTGCAACGCGCTCAAAATCCCATCGCCCGTTTTGGCATAATCGCTAAAAATAATATGCCCACTTTGCTCCCCGCCAAAGCTGTAACCCTGCGCTATCATCGCTTCTAGCACGAATTTATCGCCGACATTTGCGCGAATCATATCGATATTGTGTTTCGCGCAAAACCGCTCCAGCGCGACATTGCTCATTATCGTAGTTACGATTCCATTGTTGCGTAGGCACTTTTGGCGTTTGAGATATAGTGATAACGCGCCTAGCACTTTGTCTCCGCTGACAATCTGCCCTTTATTATCCACGACTATGAGCCTATCAGCATCTCCATCAAGGGCGAATCCCACATCTGCGCCCACTTCTACAACCTTTTGCGCCAAAATTTCAGGGTGCATTGCGCCACAAGATTCGTTGATATTGTAGCCGTTTGGGGCGTTGTTTATGGCAATCACCTCCGCACCTAATTCGCTAAAAATAATGGGAGCGACTTTGTAACCCGCGCCATTTGCGCAATCCACGATAATTTTCACGCCATTTAGGTTGAGATTTTTGGGGAAGCTATTTTTGATATGCACGATATATCGCCCGATGACATCATCAATTCGCTTTGAAGCGCCGATATTTGCGCGGGTTTTGAAGTGCGAAGTGAGCGTCTTTTCATCATTGTAAATGCGCTCGATTTGCTCTTCTTTGCGCTCATCTAGCTTGTATCCGCGCAAATCAAAGAACTTTATGCCGTTGTCATAGTAGGGATTGTGGGACGCGCTTATCATTATCCCCGCATCACAGCGCATATCCTCCGTGAGAAAGGCAATCGCAGGGGTTGGCATCGGTCCTACTTGAATGACATTAAACCCAAGCGCGGTAAATGCGCTAACCAAGCCATTTTCAATCATATAGCCACTGCGGCGCGTGTCCTTGCCGATTAAAATCGTGTTTGTGTGTTTTGGCAAATCATTTTTGGGGCAGTTTTTAAAATAAATCCCCGCAGCAAGCCCCGCTTTTAGCGCGGTGAATGGCGTAATGTCGCTCCCAGCCTCCCCGCGAATCCCATCAGTCCCAAAGATTTTCAAAATATGTCCTTTTTTTGTGAGAGATAAAAATGCGAATTTTAGCAGAAAATTTATAAAATCGCAGAATCTCTGCAAATCACATAAAATCACATAAAATTCGCAGAATCTGTGCTAACTTGTCATTCTGAGATTGCGAAGCAATCGAAGAATCTCTGTTTTGATTGTTTTTTTTTTTTTTTTTTTTGAGATTCTTCGCTTCGCTCAGAATGACAAAAATTTTAGATTGCCACGAAGTCCGCCCCAAAAGTGCAACTTCTCGCAATGACAAATTAAGTGCAGATTCTGCGAATCAAACAAATTCGCAGAATCTAATGCGAAAAATACCCGCCCCCTTAATCCCCCTCCGCAAGGGAAGGGGAAGTTTGTGTGAATCTCATCCGTAAGGGAATTTATTTCGTCATTGCGAGATTTTGCAACGCAAAATCGTGGCAATCCAAACCTTAAAGCAAATCGCCCCCACGCCGTCATTGCGAGAAAATGCGTAGCATTTTCGTGGCAATCCACATTTAGATTCTGCGAATATGAGATGGATTGCCACGAAGTCCGCCACAAAAATGCGACTTCTCGCAATGACAAAAAATTTGCGCTTGTTTCGCCATTTTTTCACCTCGCAATGACAAAAAGTTAGCACAAATCTTGCAAGTAAATTCACACATAAATCAATTATATGACTTTTGCTTCTTTTAGCAAGGCAAATATAATTGCCAATTTTTATTGCTTTTTAAATATTTTTAGTATCCACGATACAAGATATGCAATCACCATTAGTGCAACCACATTAAATGCACCAATTATCATAGCTTCCATCAAAGCATCATCTTTGCCAAAACTCACACTCACAATAAAACACAATATCAACGCTATCTTTTTCATTTTTTACCCACCTGATGCGATTCTTGCAAAAGTGATAATCAAAAGAATGCCTACAAAAATTATCACGGCAAAACCCATATTTGTGCCCGTCTTTAACGCTTCGTCATTATCCAAATCTAACTTTTTTTCAAAATCTTTGATGATGAAATATTTCACAGATAGCGCGATGATAGCATTGCCAAGAAATGGGATAAAAAGCAAAAAAAGACCAGCGATAAGCATAACCACCGCCATCGCATATTGCTTCCTATACGCGCAAAAGAAAATATGCAAGAAAAATCCCCACCAGCTCCAAGTAGCAACAAACGCCAATCCATTTCTACCGCCTTTTTCAAACATCGCTTCGGCACTTTGCGCGTAAATCTCTACTTTTTGGGGCGTTTGCAAGTAAATACCTAACTTTTCTCGCAATCTTGTGCCGTCTGCAAAGATTTCCCTTGATTTTTGTGTCATTTTTTTAACTCCTTATTTTTAAAAATTTCCGCGAATAATAAAAAAAAAAAAAAAAAAAAAAAAACGCAAGTCAATAAAAAAGTGATTTATTTTTTGATATTTTTGTAAGTGCTTTGTCGGTGCTTTGGCGCAAACTCAAATGATAAATTCGCAGAATCTCGCATAAACTCGCACGAAAATTCGCAGAATCTCGCGGGTGGATTCTGCGAAAGGCAACAAAATCGCAGAATCTGCCCTTAAAGCAATCTTTTCTGCTATAATTTCGCATTTTTTAATATCACAGGCAAAAGGTAAAAATTTTGGACTACACGCTTGATTTGGGGTTTTTTGGCTCATATATTTTTGATTTGTCCTTACTTGGGGTGCTGTGGATTTTTGGCATAAGCGTAGAGGCGGTTACAGGCGCACTCGCTGCGGGACGGCACAAGATGGATTTATTTGGCGTGTGCGTGGTGGCACTCGTAACAGCAATCGGTGGCGGGACGATTCGCGATATTATGCTAAATAATTATCCGCTCTCGTGGGTGAAAGGACCGCAATACATCGTGCTTTTGTGCGCTATCGCCATCATCACCACTCGCATCAAGCGCAAGGCGGCGACTTTGGAGAGAGTATTTTTGGCGTTAGATGCCGTAGGGCTAGTCGTTTATAGTATCATCGGGGCGAAAATCGCCCTAAATATGGGACACGGACTAATCATCGCAATCGTTGCGGGCTGCACTACGGGCATTTTTGGCGGGATTTTGCGTGATATTTTTTGCAATCAAATCCCGCTTGTGTTTCAAAAAGAGATTTACGCGAGTGTCGCAATCATCTCTGTTTTGCTATTTTATGCGCTCATAATTTGCGGTGTGGGCGAGCTTATCGCTACGCTAATAACGCTAATTTTGGGGACGGCGATGCGATTATATGCGATTAGACGCAAGATGGATTTGCCGATATTTGAGTATGATACCGATGAAAGGGAGTGCAAATGAAGTCAGTGCTAATCTTGATGGCGTTTTTATACGCTCTACACGCAGAATCTAGCGATATTTCGCAAAACATATTTATTTTAGAGCCACTCAATCAAAGTGCCGAGCAACGCGCACTAGGGGCGCACTATACGAATGAAGGCTACCGCGCGGCGAGTTTTGGAGCGCAAAAAATCGCACGGGATTTGTTTTACAAGGCGTGCTCTTTGGGCGATAACTTGGGGTGCTTGTCGCTAAATAAGCTAAATGCACCGCTTGGCGTGGATAATTTAGTGCTAAAAAAGCAAGAATGCGCCTACGGCGTGGGTGAATCGTGCTTTTGGCTATTTCGCTACTATGCGGGTGAATCCACGCTAGATAATTTTAAGACGGATTGGTATTTAAATAAGGCGTGCAAACTTGGCAAAATGCAGGCGTGCGCGCTAAAATCCGCGCGATTCAAACCATATATTTTGGATAATTATCAGCTTTTGGGTAATAGGTGCTTTAAAAATGACGCGCAAAGCTGCTATGTGCTTGGTGTGGCGCACTTTTTAGGGCGACTAGATGGCAAAAAAGTAGCGCAAAATCGCGCCTATGCTTTGGAGCTACTACAAAAATCCTGCGTGCTTGGGGCAAAAATGGGCTGCGTAGAATATCACAAATTGCGAGGATGGAGGTAGATTGGGGCGGATTTGTGGGCAGATTCTGCGATTTTCGCGTGAAATTTTGTATGTTGCAGAATCTAATGAAATTCGCAGAATCTGCGTGATTTTCGTGCTAGATTCTGCGATTTATAAATTTTCATTTCCCCAAATAAACCTGTCTTGGGCGGGTGATTCGCGCACCTGATTTGATATGCTCGATGACTTGCGCACACCAGCCCGGCATTCGCCCGATGACAAAAATGGGCGTAAATAAGCTCACAGGGATTTTTAGCGCGGTTAAAATGATTCCGCTGTAAAAATCCACATTTGGGTAAAGTTTGCGCTCGATAAAGTATTCATCTTGCAATGCGACTTCTTCTAGCTTTTCGGCGATTTCGCTAAATTGTGCGTTCATCTTTATGCCCTTTTTGTTTAGCTCATCTTTTAGCCCTTTGATTGCCTTTGCGCGCGGGTCGTAGCTCTTATAGACGCGATGTCCAAAGCCCATCAGCCTAAAAGGGTCATTTTTGTCTTTCACGCGCTCGATAAATTTGGGGACATTTTTCACATCGCCAATTTCAGCGAGCTGCCCTAACACCTTTTCATTTGCCCCGCCGTGCGATGGTCCCCAAAGCGCATTTATCCCAGCACTTATCGCCGCATAAGGATGCACCCCTGTGGAGGCGACATTACGCACGGTTGTGGTGGAGGCATTTTGCCCGTGGTCAGCGTGGAGGCTAAAAATCTTATCTAACGCCTCCACTTCTAGCGCATCAATTTGCACTTCGCCATCGATATTTACGCCGATTTTGCCACAAGGAAATGCACGAAGCATATACAAAAAGTTCTCAACATAAGAGCGCGAAACATCGGGGTAGATATACGGATAGCCGATTGCGTGGCGGTATGAGAAGGCGACTAGCGTGGTGATTTTGGCAATCATTCGCTTTGCCATCATCGCATATCCTTCATCATCGCTAATCTCCATATAATCTTTGTAAAATGTCGATAGCGCGCCCACAGCGGAGCTGAGATTTGCCATAGGGTGCGCAGAATCTGGGAATGATTTAAAAATATCGCTTAGCCCTTCGTGCAAATATCGCAAGGGGCGCAGCTCTAAATCCATCTCATTTGATTCACGCTCATTTTGCGGGAGTTTGTCGCTTATCAAAAGATTGCAAATATCCACAAATTTATATTTATCCACCAAATCTTGGATAGGTATCCCGCGATAGAGAAGCACGCCATTTGCGCCATCGATGTAGCTTATCGTGCTTTTGCAGCCGGCAGTTGAAGCATAGCCGGGGTCGTAAGAAAATATGCCCGTGCGCTCAAAGAGCTTCGCAAAGTCAATCGCCTTTGGTCCGCGCGAACATTCTATTAAATCAAACTCAAACTCCTTGCCTGTGGAGTTGTCAATTAGCGTTACTGAATTTTTCATAGTTTCTCCTTGTAATTTGAAATGTGAATCATAATAATAAAAAACGCGCGATTTTAAAAGTTTTTTGCAAAAAAGTGCGATAAAAAAATGTCCCTTTGGGTAGAATCTGCACTTTTAATTTAATGCGATGGAGGCAAAAATGGCAAAAATTTGCGTGATAATGACTTCGTGCGGGGATGAGAAAAGTGCTGATTTGTTAAGCGAAATGCTAGTGCGCGAAAAGCTCGCGGCGTGCGTGCAAATACAGCGCATAAAAAGTCGCTATTTGTGGCAAGGTGAAGTTAGATTCGAGCGTGAATTTTTGCTAATCATAAAAACGCTTCGCAAAAATCGCAAAAAGATTCTGCGCGTTTTTAAAGCACACCACCCTTATGAATTGCCCGAATTTGTGTGCTTTGACGCAGATTCGAGCAAAGAATACAGCGCGTGGATTGAAAAATGCTGTTAGGTTTTGCGAAGCGTTTGGGTGGATTTTGCGAATCAAAATTGCAACCATCCAAATCCACACAAATCTAAAATGCATATACAAATCGCAAAGTGCCTATCATTGCAAATTCGCTTATTTTATTGCTTAAAAATTCGCCGAGTTTTTGGTATTGATTATTGCCGTAGTTGTAGCCGTAATTGTTGTAGTAGCCGTAGTTGTAGCTGTTTTCATCTCGCATATTTGCAAATATCTTGCCAGAATATCTAGGCTGTGCCAAAATCTCAATCGCATAGTTATCAAACAGCACAAAGCGCGCTCCAAAATTGCCCTGTATTGTTTCGCTCAATATATTGCAGTCTTTGAAGTATTGGCAGTATTCATTGTTGATTCGCTCATATACCAATCCATAGCCAAATCCCAAAATTATGCCAAATTTAAAGTTTTTGATTTTTACAAAATTTAAAAGTATATCCCAATTTACTAGCGTAAAATTATGCGAAGTTACAAGCTCCAAAAATCGCGCATTATAACCAAAATGATACCTCATCCCAAAAGTCTCGCCATAAAACCACTTATATCCAAGCAGCGATTCAACGCCACCATCGATTTTTGTGGCGGTGTAGTTACCATAAAGTCGTGCAACGCTATTTAGTCCATAGGCAGTTGCGATAGTGATTTCTCTATTGTTGCCTTCAAATGGTTTGCCTAGCGTTCCGCCGATTCCTATGAAAAAACCATCAGATTCTTTTTGCATTTTTCGTATTTCTGCTTTTTTCCTCGCTATGCGTTTTACATTCTTTTTGGTAATTTTAGGTGCTGAATCATCGATATAATCATAGGGCAAATCATACGCCATCAAAACAAACGGCACTAAAATCATTAAAACTAATCGCTTCATTTTATCCTCCTTTATTCTTCATAGGCGCGCTCATCACCCTTTTCTACCAAATCATCAAACCACTCTTTTTGCTCATCCCTATGCTTTGGACTATAAACTTCTTTATATTCTTTAAGGCAAGTATTTCTATTTTTAAAAACAAAGTTAGTCCTTTGCTCGATGGCAAGGCAATAAATATGCTGATTTTTAGGCGCAAAGATTGTGCCTTGCGTAGCGACTCGTGGATGAAACATAACAGGATACATTGGGCGCAATAAAATCGTGATAATATTCATAGCAAATATAAATCTATGCGCGTGAATCGTTGCATCATATCGATTATAAAGCATCACACTATCCCCAGCCCTAATATTCACAACGCAACTTGAATCATTATCCAATCTACACAATGCCCTATCGCCCATCTCACCGATGATTTCATAATTGCCATTATAAAAATTATCCACATATTTAGAAACTATATTTTGATTTGTTTCATAGCTAATAAATACATCATTCAAATAAAAAGTGTTGTAGTCATCTCTATATATTATCAGCCTTGCATAGCCATCTTTTGGCGCAGAAAAGAGTTTGTTTTTATCGCTTGGCGCAATCGCAAATGAATCTATTTGCTTTGGCGAATACACGATTGGCGTAGGCGCACACGCACTGAAAAGCAAAGTCGCAATAAATAGCAAAACAAAATACAATATTTTCATAGCAACCCCCTAATTGGTTGCTTTGATTTTCTTTGCCTTGCGCAAGTGCAAGAAATATTGTAGTTAATCTCCTCCAAATACATCGTGATGTGCGAAACTTTGCCCTTGTAGCAAAAATCTGGGGTATTATTTAGGTTGAATCTACCCAAATATTTCACTCTTTCATCTTTGCTTAACTTGGATAAATCTAGCTTTGCGCCAAATGGGAGAGCACAAGCACCTTGTTTCATTTTCACAAGTTTCATCTCATCATCATAATACACGGGTGAATTCTCTGAAAACTTCGGCGCACAGCCGATAAATATCCACGCTATGCCAAATAAAAGCGCGACTTTAAGTAGCTTTTTATTGAATCTCTTTGCGGATAGAAAAATCGTGCTTGTGAGTGCGAAAATCTTAAAATGCGCGGGATTTATGCTAAATCGCGTAAAACTCTCTTGGGGGGGGGGGATTTGTAGTTTTGTGGCATTTTATCGTCCTTTTTATTGTCCTATGGTTGAATTTAAAAAAGCAAAATTGTAGCATAAAATTATAAATTTTACTAAAACACTTCGTAAAAAGTGTAAAATGATTATGAGTGAATCTGCGGTAGATTTGGCGAATCGCTTGTTATTCTCGCACGAGCAAAGAATCTCTTTTTAAATTTTACGATTCACGCCAAAAACGCAAAATTTAATATAATTTTTAGTGCGAAAATTTCTTGTAAAAATTTAAAATTTTTGTAATAATTCGCACTTTTAATTTTTCAAAATAAAGGACAGAAAATGCAAATTTCAAAAATTCTAAAATCCCCCCCCCCTATCGCCCCTAAATAAACTCAAACTCGCAATTCTTACCATATTTTGCCTTGCAAGTTTCGCACACGCAGAATCTAACGCATTTTTTATCGGCGGAGGCATCGGTGGCGGTGGCATAAAAAATAGCATAAATATGAAAAACGCGGACATAAACGCCGATGTATCCACTATGCAACACACCTTTGATTGGGGTATAATAGCTGGATACAAGCATTTTTTTGGCGAAAATTTTGGCGTGCGAGTTTATGGCAATCTTGATTTTAATCATATTGGCAATGGTAACATCGGTGGCAATTTTATCGGTGGCACTTCTGTGGACATCAATGTTATGCTAATGGGTGTCAGGGCAAATGCGGATGTGCTGTGGAACTTTTATAAAGGCAGTAGCATTGAAGTAGGCGCATTCGCAGGACTTGGCGCGGGAGCAAAAAGCATAATTGTGTCAAGTAATTTGGGTGGCGGACTTGCAAGCACATTGTTTGACATTGGCGCGAATTTCGGTCTGCGTGGGAATTTTAGTCATAATCACGGCGTAGAGCTTGGAGTGCATGTCCCATTTCGACCGATAATGAGTGTAATGAATGTAGAGATGCGCCAAGCATTTAGTATGCAAATGCGCTATATTTACACATTTGGCGATGCACCAAAGGCAAAAAGGACAATAAAACGAAAGGTTGTAAAGAAAAACGCACAAAATGATTATGAGTAAAATTGTGGTAGATTCTGCGAAAAATTTGCTTTTGTTACCGAGATTTTGCGAATTTGTTACCGAGATTTTGCGAATCGCAAATCTCTCGCGCGGCAGAGCAAAATCGCCCTTGTATTTGGCAAGTCTCCGCTGTAAATCTCGCGCAAAAGTTGCGATTTTACCGCGCCGATTTGCATTTGCGTAAATCCTAAATTTTGCAAATCAAATCCGTTGATTTTTAGACTTTGTCGCAATATTTTTGGGCGAAATGCCTTTTTGAATCGTCCATTTTGTGGCAATATCGAAAGTGCGATTTGCAAATCGCTCACTTCAAATCGCATTCGCAACTCCGCCAAAAATCGCCTTAAATCGCGGACCTTGCGAAACCTTTGCGCTGAATCTAGCGCGATGAAAATCTCTTTTATGGTTTTTTGCCTTTTTGTGATTTGCATTTCATCAAAAATCTCATCAAAGATTAAAAAAATGGCGTAGATTCTGCGATTTGCCGGGATTTTATGAAAATTTTTAGGGATTTTTAGTGGTAAAATTTCTTGCATTTTTTGAAGTGCTTTTAGCGCGAATCTGCCTTTTAAAATTTTGCTAATTTCTGCGCTTATTCGCTCTTTTGAGATATTTTTTAATAGTGATTTTTGCGCTATAATCGCGCCCATCGTAGCACTATCAATCTCAAATCCAAACTTCGCCACAAAGCTAAATGCACGCAAAATTCGCAAGGCATCTTCGCTAAATCGCTTATTTGCATTGCCCACCGCACAAATCTTTTGCGCCCTTAAATCCGCCACTCCGCCAAAAATATCAGTTATTTTACCGCTTAAAATCTCAAATGCCATCGCATTTATGGTAAAATCCCGCCTTTTTAAATCCGCAAAAATCTCACTCTCAAAGCGCACAAATTTCGGGTGGCGATTGTCCGCATAGTCGCGCTCACTGCGAAAAGTCGTAATTTCGATTTTTGTGCCACAAATCATCGCGCCAATCGTGCCAAACTTCTCGCCCACGCTAAAAATCGCGCGTGTTTTGCCAAAATCTTGCAAAATCGCCCTTGTCTCGTGCGGGAGCGCGTCCGTGCAAAAGTCAAAGTCGCTTGGCATTTGCCCTAGCATAAAGTCTCGCACACTCCCGCCCACAAGGTAGAGTTTGAAATGTTGCGCGTTAAAATGATGTGCCAAAGCTATAATCTGTGGCGGGATAGAAAATTTCATTTTATGCCTTAAATACGCGAGATTCTGCGTTTTTTATTATTAGATTCTGCGAAAATTTTGCTTTTTTATCAAGATTCTGCGGATTTGTCGCCGAGATTCTGCGAAAATTTTGCGAGATTCTGCGTTTTTTTATTATTAGATTCTGCGTTTTTTTATTAGATTCTGCGATTCGCAGAATCTAATCACAATTTCGCAGAATCTAAACTTCTTTTGCCAAATATTTTCCCGTGTAGCTGCCACTCTTTTTTGCATTCCTTACAATAGATGCCACACTTCCGCAATCTACGACTTTTCCACCCTTATCGCCTCCCTCAGGTCCTATGTCGATGATATAATCCGCGTTTTTTATCACATCTAAATTATGCTCGATGACAATCATCGAATTGCCTAATTCCACTAGGTGGTGGAGCACTAAAATGAGATTGTTTATATCCTCAAAATGCAGTCCCGTAGTGGGTTCATCAAGCACATAGAGCGTTTTGCCCGTATCCTTTTTGCAAAGCTCTTTGGCGATTTTTATGCGTTGTGCTTCGCCTCCGCTTAAAGAGAGCGCATTTTGCCCTAGTGTGATATAGCCTAGCCCTATGGCATTTATTGTTTTTAGTTTTTGCGTAATGCGCGGGATTTTTTTGAAAAATTCTAATGCCTCGCTTACGCTAAGATTTAGCACATCGGCGATATTTTTGCCGTTGTAGAGAATTTCTAGCGTTTGTTCATTATACTTTTTGCCACCGCACACATCGCATTTGACATTTATGTCGGGCAAAAAGTGCATTTCGATTCGTATCTCGCCCTCGCCTTGACATTTTTCGCAACGCCCACCTTTTACATTAAAGCTAAATCGCCCCACGCCATAGCCTCGCACTTTTGCTTCTTTTGTCTGCGAAAAAAGCAAGCGAATGTCATCCATCACGCCCGTATATGTCGCTGGATTGCTTCGTGGTGTGCGTCCAATCGGGCTTTGGTCTAAATATATGACTTTATCAAGCTCTTCTAACCCGCGAATCTCCACGCCATCAACGCGGTTGATTTTTGTAGCGCGGTTTAGAATCTCTTGTGCGATAGGCAAAAGCGTTTGAAGCACAATGCTACTTTTGCCACTGCCACTTACACCCGTAACACACACAAAGTTTAATAGCGGTATTTTTAGGCTCAAATTTTTGACATTATTTATATTGATATTGTCGATTTCAAGCCATTTGCTTTGTTTGCGCCCATAAAAATGCTCTATTTGCTTTTTGCCATAGATATATTGCGCGGTTAGCGTGTTTGCGCTTTTTAGCTCGTCCATATTTCCGCTAAATATGACTTTTCCACCATTTTTACCCGCGCCCTCGCCAATATCCACGATAAAATCCGCATTTTTAATCGTCTCTCTATCGTGCTCGACTACCACAAGCGTGTTGCCTTTTTGTTGCAAAGAGCGAAGCGTTTTGATTAGGCGCAGTGTGTCCCTCTCGTGAAGCCCGATACTAGGCTCATCAAGCACATACAGCACACCTGTAAGCCCACTGCCGATTTGTGATGCGATTCGTATGCGCTGATTTTCGCCCCCGCTAATAGTGCGACTATCACGCCCCAAACTCAAATATCCTAACCCCACATCATAGAGAAAATAAAGCCGTTCGCGGATTTCTTTTAAAATGCTTTGCGCTATGAATCTCTGCTCCACGCTTAAATACGCGAAATTTGCCTCATCGTTAAAAAGGCGGTAGGCTTCCTCAATCGGCATTTCTACGATTTCGCCAATGCCCTTATTTGCGACTTTTACGCTTAAAGTTTCTAATTTTAGTCGCTTCCCACCGCACAAATCGCACACTTTTTCGCTCATATATTCGCCTAAATCGCTGTCATTTTTATACATATTGTAGGCGATTTTTAGGATTCCGTCCCACGAACTTTTGATTTTGCTTTTGCCCCAATCAAATTGCAATTCCTTTGGGCTACCATAGAGAATCAAATTTTGTTTTTGCGCGGAGAGATTTTCAAAAGATTCGCTAGGCTCGATTTTTTCCGCTTTGCAAAAGGCATAAAATAGCTCCGTGTAGTAGCTTTTGTTAAATCCAAATATGACTTTAATCCCGCCTTTGTTTAACGGAAGCGCGTCATTTATGATTTTTTTTCTATCGATTCGGTAATTCATTCCAAGCCCATTACAGCTAGGACACGCGCCTTTTGGAGAGTTAAAGCTAAAACTGAGTGGCTCTAAAACTTCAAAGCTAATCTTACAATCAAAGCACGCAAAATGCTCACTATAATGCGTGAGTTTTTCGCCCTCCAATACTTCGATTTCGCCAAATGACTCTTTTAACCCGCGCTCAATCGCACTTGCCACGCGCGATTTGTTTTCATCACTTATCGTAACCCTATCAAGAACGATTTTTATGGTATGCTTTTTGGTTTTTGCAAGGGCATTTGTGGATAGGATATTTTCATCGAGTCGCGCAATCACGCCATCAATCATCACCCGCACGAATCCTTTTTGGCGCAAAGATTCAAGCGTGTCGCTAAATGTCCCCTTTTTTTCTTTGACAATGGGCGCAAGGATAGAGATTTTGCTACCATTTGGCAAAGATAAAATTTGATTTATAATATCGCTACTACTCATCTGCGAAATCTTTTTGCCACATTTATGGCAGTGCTGAATCCCTATCCTTGCATAAAGCAATCGCAAATAATCATAAATCTCCGTAATCGTCCCCACTGTGGAGCGCGGATTTTTAGAAGTCGTCTTTTGGTCGATTGCAATGGCGGGAGTTAGCCCATCGATTTTATCGACATCAGGTTTGCCGACTTTATCCAAAAACTGCCTTGCGTAGCTTGATAGGCTCTCCAAATATCGCCGTTGCCCCTCTGCATAGAGCGTATCAAAGGCAAGTGTGCTTTTGCCAGAGCCTGATAACCCCGTAAATACGACTAATTTATTTTTAGGAATCTCTAAATTGATATTTTTTAGGTTATTTTCTCGCGCCCCAAAAATCTGTATGAAATCATTCGCAGAATCTAGCATTTTCTCACTCCATAAAAATCGCGAATTATATCTAAATTACAGCGCAATAAAATAAAAATTATTCTTTTTGCAAGATTTTTGGGAGATTGACAGAGCAGTCGCGAATTTTAAAGTCTGTGCCTCAAATTGTCATATAGTTGCTTCGCTTTGTGCTTTGTGCTTTGTGCTTTGTGCTTTGTGCTTTGTGCTTTGTGCGAGAATGACAAAATAAAGATTCTGCGATTTGCGATTCGCAGAATCTAATAAAGTTTTAAGCGCAAAATCTCACAAATTTCGCAGAATCTTTGCCTAAATTTTGCTACAATTACGCAATTTTAAAAGCGGAGGCGCGAAATCAAAAAGCCAAATTTGCCAAATTTCAAATTGCCAAAATTGCCAAATTTCAAATTGCCAAAATTGCTAAATCTAAACAAAGAGCAAAAACGCAAAATCATTTTGCTTTTTGCCCCGCGCCTTGCGTGGTTTGCGATGTGGTTTATCTATCTTACTTCGCGCAATCGCTTTGCTATCGATGAAAAAATCACAGCGCAAAACGCCATTTTTATCGCGTGGCACGGCGAACTTTTGATGTTGCCATTTCTCTATCGCAAGATTCGGCAAAAATCAAACATTTTCATTTTGGCAAGCGAGCATTTTGACGCAGAGCTCATCGTGCGGATTTGCGCGCTTTTTGGTATGCAAAATATTCGCGGGTCAAGCACAAAGGGCGGTAGGCGGGCGATTATCCAAAGCATAGCGCGACTAAAAGAGGGCAAGGATATCGCCATAATGCCCGATGGTCCGCGCGGTCCATATCATAGCATTGCTGACGGCGCACCTGCGATTGCGCAAAAAACAGGCTCGCCCTTAATCGTCCTACAAGTGCGCGCAAGGCGATTTTGGGAGTTAGATTCGTGGGATAGATTTCGCATACCAAAGCCTTTTGGGCGAATCGACTACTACGCAAGTGCGCCATTTTGCGTGGATTGCGCGCTTGGCATCGATAGCGCAAAAGAGATTATTTATCAAAAAATGACAGGGGGATTAAATGAAGGCGATTAGAGATTATTATGTGGGCGCAAACGCGCTGTTAGAGGGGCATTTTTTGCTATCAAGTGGGAAGCATTCAAAGTTTTATTTGCAGTCGGCAAAAGTGCTTGAAAATCCGCAAATTGCGGAGATTTTGCTAACTAAACTCGCAGAATCTATCAAAAAAAGCAATATAAAAATTGAGTGCGTTTGCTCGCCCGCAATCGGCGGGATTTTGGCGGGATATGAACTCGCAAGGGCGTTAAATACGCGCTTTATTTTCACTGAGCGAGTGAATGGAGAAATGACGCTGCGGCGCGGATTTAGCGTGAAGCGCCGCGAGAGAGTGCTGATTTGCGAGGATATAATCACCACAGGGGGGAGTGCAATGGAGGCGGGAAGCTGTATTAGCGCGCTTGGCGGGGAAGTCGTGGCGTTTGCAAGTGTGGCAAATCGTGGATTTTGCAAAAGTGTGGATAGCGATTTTGCGCCAAAAAAAGAGTGCAAACTACCGCAGAATCTGCCTTTTTTTACGCTTGAAAATTTTGAATTTGAGATGTTTGATGCGGAGAGCTGTCCGATGTGTAAAAATGGAAGTGTGGCGGTGAAACCGGGCAGTCGTGGGAATTAGGCGAGTTTGGTGGGGGAATTTACGAAAAGATTCTGCGAAAAAATCACACGAGATTCTGCGAAATGCGAGATTTTATGAAAAGATTCTGCGAATTTCGTGCGAGATTCTGCGAATTTCGCTTCGCGCGAGTAATGGCAAAATCAAAAATGCAGAATCTAATTCACAAAATACCCACCCCCTTAATCCCCCTCCGCAAGGGAGGGGGAGAAAAAACACAAAATCCTCCGCAAATGAATGAATGGGAGGGGGAGAAAAAACGCAGAATCCTCTGCAAGGGAAGGGGAAAAACGCAGAATCCTCCGCAAGGGAATCCATTTCGTCATTGCGAGCGAGCGAAGCGAGCGTGGCAATCTATGAATCAAAAAATAGATTGCTTCGTTGTTTTCGCTTCGCTCAAACTGCCTCGCAATGACGAAGTGGAGTGAGATTTTGCGAAATGCGAGATTTTATGAAAAGATTCTGCGAATTTCGTGCGAGTCGCAGAATCTCACAAATTTCGCAGAATCTAAAAAGAGATTCTTCGCTTCGTGCTTTGCACTTCGCGCGAGAATGACAATATAATCGTAGATTCTGCGAAAAATCGCATTAGATTCTGCAAATTTTAGGAAAATAAATGATTAAAGATTTTTTTAAAAAAACGCTTCTAATCGCGCGTATAAAGGCATTTATCACGGATATTTTTATGATTTATATGCCTATTTTGTATGTGGCGACTTATGGCGTTCTTGGCTCAAAAGAGGCACTTTGGGAAAGTCAATGGACGATTTTTGCCTGTGTGGCGTTATATATTTTGATTTTATCGCTGTTTTTTGCGCGAAACGGGCAGAGTTTGGGTTACAAATACGCGCAAATCGCCCTGCGAAAGGAAAATGGCGCGGAGATTGGACTTGCCACTGCGCTTATTCGCAATGTTATTTTTTGCGTGAGTTTTGGACTGATTTTTGGCGTTTTTGTGCCGTTTATTCGCAAAGATAGGCGATTTTTGCACGATATTTTAAGCAAAACAAAGGTGGAACTAAAATTGCTTGAAAATCCGTAAAAAACGGAGCGGATTTTGAGAGTTGAGGCGTTAAATAAATTTGTGCAAATAAGTATCGAGGAATACAATCCAAACCTACCAAAAGTCCTAAACTACGCAAAAAAGCACTTCCAAAAGCATTATCATTTGTCAAGTTCGATTTTGATTTTGGATGATGGTGTGCGACTTAAAAAAGATTATTTTATAAATTGGGCGTATCATCTCGCAACGCAGGGCAGTGGCGATGAAATCGGCGCGGATTTAGAGCCGATTTTGGCGGTGAGCTTTTTGCCTATTCGCATTAAAATAATTAGCGCAAATGCCCTTGTGGAGCGGGTAAAAGTCTCATTTCACATTTTGAGTGCAAATCGCGCCGTGCTAATTTTGGATAAGCCAAATCACACGGCAAAGCGGTATATTGGCGCGTTTTTGTCGCATTTGGTGGTGAGTAGCGATTTGTGTCATATTTATTTGGATATGCAAAATAGCGCGTTTTGGAAGTCGATAATGGAGATTATTGAGAGTAAAATCATCCACAATGTCCGCTTGGAGTTTGACTATGAGAGCTTTAAGGGCGGGAAGTCGCCTTCGTATTTGACAAAGTCCGAGCAGATTCTGCGAAATGCTTACAAAGTGCTTGGCGTGGGGGAAAAGATGAGCTTTTTTGAAATCCGCGCAAAATATTTAGAGCAAATCAAACGCTACCATCCCGATAAAGTTTTCAACAAGGATAGCGCGACAATTAGCGCGTATAATGCGCGATTTATCGAGGTAAAAGAGGCGTTTGATATAATTAAGCGCAGTTTTGAGCTTGCGAGCTAAAATGGCGATTTAAGGCGAGCTCAAAATGGCGATTTAGAAAATTAGCGCAGAATCTGCGGATTTTGTGCTAAAATCTCATATTTTAAAAAAGGAGCGAAAGATGGAATACGAAGAAGGCAACAAAAAGGCGACACTCGCGCTAATTGCGGTGATTGCAACGGTGATAATTTTGGCGGCGGTGACTTACTTTTTCTTTTACAAAGATACAGAGGTTTATGATAACGCAGAGATTGAGGCACTGCCACAAGTCGCGCAAGAGGCGATAGAGGCGAAGAATGAAGAGCAAATTTTGCCGGATTCTGCGATAGATTCTGCAAATGTGGGATTTGGCGCAGAATCTGCGGATTTTGCGGTGGATTCTGCGATTTCTGCTGATTCTATTAAGACAAGCATTGCGAGTTTGAAATACAGCATAAAGCCAAATGATGTGGATATTTTTGCGTGTGTGAATTTTAGAAATGGCGGATGGACTATGCCTAAAAGCTGCAAGGGCGAGGTGATAAGCGCGGTGCAGAGGCTAATTGACAACAACGCCGAACTCATCGCAATTGAGGTAAGCGGTATTGTCGATAATAATCCCTACGCAGGTCCAAGCGCGGAGTTAAAGCAAGAGGGTCTAGCGTCTTTTCGCGCGAGAGAGGGCATAATCACCATTATGAACGCATTTAGCAATGTCGCGGCGTTTGAAGGTCCAAGTATGCAGTTGTCAAATCAGCGCGGATTTCAAGTGAAGGCGTATTATTTGCAAAAATAAATGAGCGATTTTAAAAATCTACGCAAAATCGGCGTCCTTTTGCGTCCAAAGACGCCATCTTTGAAAAGTGCCTACGATGAGTTTGTGGCGGTGGCGGGGGCGTTTGGCATTGATGTGATTTTGGAGAAAAATAGCGCGGAGATGATTAGCGCGGAGGTTGCCTTTGACTTTGATGAAATGTGCGAGAAGTGCGATATTTTGGCGAGTATCGGCGGAGATGGGACGCTCATTTCGCTAATGCGGAAGTCCTTTTGGTTTGATAAGCCCATTTTTGGCGTGAATATGGGGCGACTTGGATTTTTGACTTCGATAAAAATCGATGAATTAAGCGCGTTTTTGCAGAATCTAAAAAATGGCGAGTGTGATTTAAGGGCGCATTTAATGCTTGGCGGGGAGATTTTGGAAAATGTGGAAAATTTGGAAAATTTGGAAATTTTGGAAACTCCGCACACTGCGTCATTGACAGATTCTGCGAATCGCACGAAAAACGCAGAATCGCAGAATCTAAAAATAGATTCTTCGCTCGTTACACTCGCTCAGAATGACAAAAAAATCGTAGAATCTGTTTTACTTCGTCATTGCGAGGCACGAAGTGCCGAAGCAATCCAAAAAAATAATAATATGGATGGTTGCTTCGCTTCGCTCGCAAATTCTGCGAATTGCCACGATTTTGCTACGCAGAATCTCGCAATGACGGAAAATAAACGCGCTAGATTCTGCGATTCGCACAAAAACAAAGAATCTAATACACAAAATACCCACCCCCTAGCCCCCTCCGCAAGGGAGGGGGAACAAATCACAGATTCTGCGCCAAACCCACAAAGCGCACAAAGCACAAAAATCCTCCGCTGTGTGAATGAATTTCTCATCACCAAGCAAAATATAAGCGGGATGATTTGCATAAAAGCGCACATTGATGGGCGATATTTCAACACATATCGCTGCGATGGGCTGATTATCGGCACTCCCACAGGTTCAAGTGCGTATAATATCAGCGCGGGCGGTTCAATCGTCTATCCTTATAATCGAAATATCCTGCTGACGCCCATTTGCGCGCATTCGCTCACGCAAAAACCGCTTGTTTTAAGCGATGAGTTTGCGCTAGAATTTTCCATCATTGAAGGCAGTGCAAAAATCATAATCGATGGGCAGGAAGTCTTTGATTTCCCGCGTGGTGCGAGTTTTCGCGTGAAAGTTTTGCAGAAAAACTCGCATTTGATTTATGGCAAAAATAGAGATTATTTTGCGATTTTGCGAGAGAAGTTTGGATGGGGAGATTAGGATGATTGAGCGACTTTATATCAAAGATTTGCTCTCTTTTAGCGAGGTTTGCCTAAATCCAAGTGCGAATTTTAATATTTTTAGCGGGATTAGCGGAAGCGGGAAAAGTGTCCTAATTGAGGGCATTCTCTCGCTTTTTGGACTAAAAGAGTGCAATGCGAGTGTGATTGAGGCGACATTCGCAGAATCTAGCACAAAATCCATCCCCCTGCCGGAGGATTTTTTGGCGGATTGTGCGATTGTTTTAAAGATTATCAAAAAAGATAAGACGAAATATTTTTTAAACTCACAAAGCATTTCAAAAAAGCGATTAAAAGAGATTTTTGCCCCCTTTGTGCGCTATATCACCGCCCATTCGGTAAATGAATTGGAATCGCAGAATCTGCTTTTGATTTTGGATAATTTGGTAGAGCAAAAGGACTATCACAACCTTTTAAGTGCCTTTCGCGCGGAGTTTGTGGCGTTAAATCAAAAAAGGGATGAATTAGCAAAGTTAGAGGCGGAGGAAGCGCACATTGCGGAGTTGAAGGAATTTGTGGCGTATGAGATTTCTCAAATCGAGCGCGTAAATCCCAAAATTGGCGAATATGAGGAACTTTTGGAGTTGAAAAAATCGCTCTCCAAAAAAGATAAGATTTTAGAGAAAATAAATGCCGCAAAACCCGCGATTGAGGGATTTAGCAAGGTTATTTCGCTGCTTGATTTGGTGGAAAAAAATAAGGAAATTTATGGCGAGATTTTGCGCGAGATTGAGGGCGAGATAAATGCGGAGGCGGAGCGTTTGGAGGGCATTGATGAAAAAGATATCGAGGGGGTATTAAATCGCTTGGAGGCACTCTCGCAATTGGTGCGAAAATATGGAAGCATAGATTCTGCGCTAAATGCGCTTGGCGCGAAAAAAGCGGACTTGGAGCGATATAATAATCTCTCTTTTAATAAAAATGTCTTGCAAAAAGAAGTGGCGAATTTGGCAGATTCTGCGCTAAAAAAGGCAAGGCAAATTAGCGAAATCCGCCAAAATACACTGCCAAAGTTTTGCAAAAAACTTACATTTTTTTGCGAAAAGTTAAAATTAAATGCGCCAAAAGTTACGATTTTAGACAAAGAAATTTGCAAAGATGGAGTGGATAAAGTTGAGATTTTTTTGAATGATTCTGCGATTGCGACTTTGAGTAGCGGGGAGTTTAACCGCCTTAAACTTGCGATTATGTGCGTTGATATCGACTTTACAAAGCAATGTGGAATTTTGATTTTAGATGAAATCGATGCGAATTTAAGCGGGAGTGAAAGCGAAGGTGTGGCGGAGATTTTAGGCACTTTGTCAAAAAAATATCAGATTTTTGCAATCTCTCATCAATCGCATATGCCCTGCTTTGCGTCAAATCACTATTTGATTTCAAAAGATAATGCCCTATCAAGCGCGACTTTGCTTGATAAAAATGGCAGGATAAATGAAATCGCGCGGATGATAAGTGGCGCAAACATCACGCAAAAGGCACTAAACTTCGCCAAAGAGAAATTAGCGCATTTGAAATGAATATCGCGATTTTGGAGCAGGTGGCGGAGTTTTTCGCGCGATTTAGGGTGATAAATTATTGCGGGCGCGTGGGCGATAATGTGATAAAACTTACGCTAGATTCTGCGAACTTTTATGTGGATTTAAGCAAGGGGAAAAGTTGCATTTTTTGCGATGAGCGCGCAGAATCTAGCGCAAAAATTTACAATGCGCCATTTGATTTCGCGCTGAAAAAATATCTAATCAAAGCGCGGATTTTGGCGTGCAAAGTGGATGGGAATAATCGCATTTTGCGCCTAAAATGCGCTAAAAATCTGCAATACAAAGTGCTTGAAAGCACCTTGCAGATGGAATTCACGGGGAAATACACAAACGCGATAATTTTAAATGAAAATGAAGTCGTTTTAGAGGCGTTACGAAAAATCACACAAAATGCGCGAGTGGTGCAAAATGGCGTCTTTTTGCAACCGCTCCCACAGCAAGAAAGCGTCGTGCGGAGGGCATTTGATGGGGATATTTTAGAGTTTTTAAAACAGCAAAAAAATAATGAAAATTTAGAAAATGCCAAAAAAACGGCAACGCAGAATCTCGCTCAAAAAATCAAAAAACTTATATTTTTAAAGGACAATCTCCCACCCAAAAACGAGTTAGAAAAAAGGGCAAAAGATTACGCCAAAATCGGCGAACTATTAGCGATAAATCCAAATGCAGAAATTACCAATAATAGCATTTCGCTAAAAGACTATGAAGGCAAAAAACTTATATTTTTCGTAGATAATGACATAAACTTACATAAAAATCTAATAAATGAATTTTTCACAAAATCAAAAAAGTTAAAGGCAAAAGCGCAAAATATCGCCCTCCAATCGCAGAATCTAACTGAAAATATCGCCTTTTTGGAGGCAAAAATCGCCATCATAAAATCCGCAAAAAATCTTAGCGATATAAAAATCATCACGCACAAGCAACCACGCCAAGCAAAGCACAGCAGGGCAAAACCGCAGAAATATGAAAGTTTTTTCATCGCTCAGCATAAAATCTCCATCGGCAAAAATGAGAGGGAAAATATCGCCCTTTTGCGCGACGCAAGGGCGGATGATGTGTGGATGCATATTCGTAACATTCCTAGTTCGCATTTGATTATTCATAGCGGTAAAAATACGCAGTTAAAAGACGAGATTTTGCGCAAGGCGGGGGAGATTCTACTAGGATTTGCGAAATTGCAAGGCGGGAATTTTTTGGTCGATTATACTAAACGCAAATTTGTGAAAATCAAAGATGGCGCAAGCGTGGTGTATAGCAATTTTTCCACGCTCACGCTGAAAACGGAGGCGAAAATGGCGATTTCGCAAATAGGAAATATCGCTCACATAAATCAAAATACCCTATCAAATGCGCAGTTGCAAGCATCGCAGCAAAACGCCCAAAACGCGCAGAATCTAATAAATATCCAAGAATTTTCGCAAAAAATCCAAGAGAATTTAGAAGTGCGAAAAACAGAGGAAAGCAAAGCGATAAATAAAGACGGAAAAGGCGGTGGTGACGCAAATAGCGCAGAATCTAGCGCGCAAAACGCGCAATCTCACGCGCAAAAAAAACAGCATAAAAATATTTACGGCGATGATGGGATTTTGGATATTAAGGTGTGAAAATTCGCGCGTTGTGTTTTAGATTCTGCGATTTGCGTGCGGGATTTAGGGCAGATTCTGCGATTTATGTAAAATTTTTCGTTTAGATTCTGCGATTCGCAGAATCTAGTGCGCCATTTCGTCATTGCGAGAGAATGAGCGAATGCGAATTCTCGTGGCAATCCATAAATTAGATTCTGCAAAATGCGCGAAAATCGCAGAATCTGCCTCCACTTCGTCATTGCGAGAGAATGAGCGAATGCGAATTCTCGTGGCAATCCACAGGATTTACTAAAAGAAACTTCGTTTTGCGAACGCAGTGAAGCAACCATCCAAATCACGCAAATCTAAAAAACAAATAAAAATAAACAACCCAAAGTTGAATCGATAAATTTTACATTTAGATTCTGCCAAAGTCCGCGATTTGCATAAGTTTCAAAAGCCACATTTAGTGGATTTACAAGTGTGGGTCGGTGCTTCGCACAGACGCTTCGTTGCACTTCATTTTGCTTCGTTTCGCTCAAACGCCTCGCAATGACGAGTTTATTTTGGATTGCCACGAAGTCGCCCTTAAACGCGCGACTTCTCGCAATGACGAATTTATTTACGATTCACACACCCGCTCCGTCATTGCGAGAGAATGAGCGAATGCGAATTCTCGTGGCAATTCGCAGAATTTGTGAGCGAAGCGAAACAACCATCCACATATTAGATTCTGCAA
>NZ_JBSIUQ010000008.1:0-86717 GCF_053654695.1 Helicobacter sp. 23-1044 | reverse complement strand
CTACAAAGCACTAAAATCAAAGGAAATCAAAGCAGATTCTGCGATTTATCAAAACGCGCTTTTTAACCTAATCTACGGCGATTTGGGGATTTCTTACGCAAATTATTTTGGCGGATTTGGGATAAACTTTGGCGCAGGGGCGAAGTTCAATCTCGCCCCAAAACTCGCCAAAAGCAAGGTTTTAGTGCGGAGCGAAAACTTCGATTTCGCCCTAGATAGCGACAAAATTTTAGGTTACACAAACGCAGGAATTTCATATCTTTTGGAAGCGCAAAACTTCGATATGGAGTTTGGAGTGCAGTATTTTGGCGGATTTGGCGACAAAGGAATCTCAAACGGCGGCGGATTTGAATGGCGAGTGGGGTGGTAAAAGACAAAAATTCGCATTCAAAATCACCTAAATACAAAAAATTTATTCAAAACATATCCGCTGAGTGTATAGGCAATCCCTGCGATGATTTGGGCGGTGTATTTGTCGATGAAAAATGCGCGGTGTGCAATGATTAGCGCGATTAGATTTATCAAATATGCCCCGCCCATCGCAACGCAAAATCGCCAAAAGTCGTGGCGGTGGGAGTTTTTGCTCTCAAATGTGAAATTTTTATTTAAAAAATATGACAAAATTATCCCGCAAATATATCCCAAAAAGTTCGCAATTTCAGGCATTGCCTCGCAAAACATTAGCGCAAAAATCACGCCAAAGCCAAAAATCGTATTTGCCACACCCACAAGTAAGTATTTACCGAAATATTTGCTAAAAAATGGCTTGAAAATTTCTCGCATTTTGCGCCCTTAAATTTATTAAAATTTCACGCGGATTCTAGCTAAAATATCGCAAATGAAAAAGATTTACATTGAAATTAGCGATATTTGTGGGCTAAAATGCTCGTTTTGTCCCGTGCCAAAGGGGATTCGTGGTGTGATGGATTTGGAGCTTTTTAAAAAAGCAGTAGCCGAATCTGCGCACTATACGAATCTAATCGCACTTCATATTTTGGGCGACCCGCTTTGTGTGGAAAATTTGAGCTATTATTTGGCGGTGGCAAAAAGCGCGAATCTAAAAGTCGAAATTACCACAAGTGGCGTAAATCTTGCGAATCTAACAAATTTTGATTTGCTACTAAATGCGCCCATAAAGCAGGTTAATTTTTCGCTAGACGCGCTAATGGAGCTAAAAAACAAAGAGTTGCTTTTGGAGTTGCTTTTGGCGCGAATCGTGGAGTTTTGCAAGTATAAAAAGGCGATTAAATCACAAATCTTTGTAAATCTGCGAGTGCAAAAAAGGGCGCGAAATAGGGATTTGGTGGCATTTTTGGAGCGCGAATTTGACGCAAGAAATTTGGGGCAATATTTAGATGATTCGCAAATCTGCGATTCGCGCGTGAAATTGGGCGAAAGGGTTATCATTGATTTTAGAAGCGTTTTTGAATGGAGCGATTTAAAAAATCCCCCCTCCCTTGCGGAGGGGGCTAGGGGGTGGGTAAAACCCGATAATATTCACAATCAAAACCCACCCCCTTTATCCCCCTCCGCAAGGGAGGGGGAACAAGTTGATTCAACCTCCGCAAGAAATGGGAAAACTAACGAATCGCCACAAAACGAATTTGCCATAAAAGGCACTTGCCTTGCGCTAAAATCTCACATCGGCATTTTATCAAACGGCGAAATTGTGCCCTGCTGTATGGATTCACAAGGCGTTTTATCGCTTGGCAATATCAATGATACCACGCTAGATTCGGCACTTAAAAGCCAAAAGGCACAAAAAATGCTTAATGGATTTCGCAAGAATCGCATTTTAGAGCCATTTTGCAAGGCGTGTGATTATCGCAAAAGATTTACAAAAATTTAGATTTTGCCGAAATATCAAAAATATTTTATGCTAAAATTTCAAAAATCCAAAAATTTAGGTGACTATGAAAAAACTTCTATGTATTTTATTGCTGACTTCTGCGCTGTTTGGGCGAAATGAAATCGATGTGTGGGGACACGCGGGGATTTCGTGGCAAATGCAAATGGATAAACCGCCAAAATCCTACGCTGGATTAAGCGCGAGTGTGGGGTTTGACGCGAGCTGGGATATCGGCATAACGCTTGGCATTGGCGCTTGGAGCGCATACTCAATTTATAATCAAAACTACCCAAAAGTTGCAAAGGCAAATGACGCATACAAGGCATATATAACGCTTAGCGACTTGTATTTTTCATACACGCACCCTGTGGTGCAAATCGCGCTTGGGCGATATGATACGAACAATATCAAATACGAGTGGTTTAGCGGACACAACGAAGGGCTTTCAGTCGCGGTGAATGCTACGGATTTTATGCGATTGTGGTTTTTGTATTCATTTGAGCAAAACTTGCAATTTAGAAAAAATAATCGAGAGATAAGCGGGCAAATGAACGCGCTGTGGGATTATAGACGCCATAAGTCAAATATCGACAATAAACGCGATGAGCATCTAATCGCCTTTGGCGCGGACTTTTTCTATGCGAAATATTTCAAAACTGACTTATATTCATATTTTGTGACAAATAATTTTGGCGCGATGGGGTTAAAGGCAAGTGCCGCATTTGGCGATGAGCGCAAGTTTCACTCCGTTTCTGTGTTTCAATACATATTTTTAGATGACTTAAAGGGCGCGGATTTGCTAGGGCACTTGCTTTGGATAGACCAAAAGTTTGGATATGATTGGTTTTACTTTGGCGCGGGGTATTACAAGACTTTTAATAATGGCGTGGGAGTTTTGACGCAATATGGCGATTCTTCGCGCTTTTATGGGAGTGTGATTGCACCTAGCAATTATTACGCTGGGGGCGAGTATTTTGGCGCAAATCAAAGCGTGTATTATGTTTTCACGGGCGCAAGACATAAGAATTTCAAAGTCGATATTTTATACGCTGGGGGCGATTATGAAGAGTTGTCGGCGTTAGCGTCTGTGATAATTTTTGAGCATTTGGAGATTGGCGCGGGGTATGTGGATTTGAAAAATATTGGCGAAAATAAGCGAAATTTTGTAGTTTCGTTTATAAAGGCGATTTGGTGATTTAAATTTTTTTTAAAAAAATTATGGCATAATTCGCACTTTTATTTTAAACTTAAAGGATTGAAATGGCAAATCATAAATCAGCGGAAAAACGCATTAGGCAGACTTTAAAGCGCACCGAGCGAAACAAATACTACCGCACGCGAATCAAAAATATAACTCGCGCGGTAAATGAGGCGGTTGAATCAAGCGATGTGGCAAAAGCGCAAGAGGCACTAAAAATCGCAAATAAAAATATCCATAGCTTCGTAAGCAAGGGCATTTTAAGCAAAAATACGGCGGCACGAAAAGTATCAAGGTTGAATGAAAAAGTAAAAAAACTAGCAAAAGCGTAAGTTTTGATGACAGATAAACTTCTGCCACTTATCAAGCGATATGATGAAATTAGCTTGGAGCTCGTAAAAAGCGAAGTTTTTAATGATGCAAAATTGCTTGGCAAACTCTCAAAAGAGCAAAGCGACTTGCAAGAAGTCGCAGAATCTGCGAAAAAATACATTGAGATTCTGCACCAAATTGACGAAAATAAGGCACTGCTAGATGACAAAGAGCTAGGCGAACTCGCCAAAGATGAGCTAAAATCACTAGAAAGCACAAAAGAGCAATTAGAATCCCAAATCAAAATCCTGCTAATCCCCAAAGACCCCAATGGCAATAAAAATGTATTTTTAGAAATCCGCGCAGGCACGGGAGGCGATGAAGCGGGAATCTTCGTGGGCGACTTGTTTAAGGCGTATTGTCGCTACGCTGATTTACGCAAATGGAAAGTCGAAATTATAAGTTCAAGCGAAAATAATGTCGGTGGCTACAAAGAAGTCATCGCGCTGATTAAAGGCGATGGCGTGTATGGCAGGCTTAAATTTGAGGGCGGGACTCATCGCGTGCAACGCGTCCCCGAGACAGAATCTCAAGGGCGTATCCACACCTCCGCCGTAACGATTGCCATAATGCCCGAAGTCGATGATGTGGAGGTGAATATCAACCCAAATGACTTAAAAATCGATGTATTCCGCAGTGGTGGGCACGGCGGACAAAGTGTCAATACCACCGATTCAGCGGTGCGCGTAACGCATATCCCCACAGGGATTTCCGTCTCTATGCAAGATGAAAAATCCCAGCATAAAAACAAAGACAAAGCATTAAAGATTTTAAAAGCGCGAATCTATGAAATGGAGTTAGAAAACAAAGCAAAAGCAGAGGGCGCAAACCGCAAAGAGCAAGTCGGTAGTGGCGATAGGAGTGAGCGAATCCGCACTTACAACTACCCGCAAAACCGCCTAACCGACCATAGAATTAACCTTACTTTGTATAGTTTAGAAGAGATTATGCTCTCTGGCAATTTGGATTCTGTCATCGACCCGCTTATCACCCACGCCCAAAGCGAAGCGATGAGCGGGTGTTAGGGTGCGAATCGCTATAAACGAAGTTGCAAAAATAAACCGCATATTAGTTTTATAGGAAGTTTGCAAATGTCCCAAAATAATCAGCCAAAAAGCATAAATGAGCTAAAAAATCATAAGTTCTTTATCCCAAGCTATCAGCGAGGGTATCGGTGGGGAGATAGAGAGGTTGGTGCGCTTTTGGAGGACATTTGGGATTTTGCAAATGCGGAGCAAAAAGATAGTTTTTATTGTTTGCAACCCATAGTTGTCAAGCAAAAAGACAAACAATATAATGTCATTGACGGGCAACAACGACTTACGACTATATTTTTGATTGTGAAGTTTTTAAGCGAGGGACATTTATTTGATATTAGTTATGAGACAAGGCAAGAAGCGCATCAAGATTCAAGAGAGTTTTTGCAAAATATTCAATCTAAAAGCAAAGATAAAGCCACAAATATTGACTTTTATCATTTTTATGAAGCATATAAAACTATCAAAGAATTTTTTAGTAATAGCAAAATCAACAAAGACGCATTTTTAGCCACTTTGCTAAATAATTGCAAGGTGCTATGGTATGAGATTGCAAAAAGTGAGAGTGAAAGTGCAGTTTTTCGCCGACTAAATATTGGCAAAATTCCATTGCAAGAAGCAGAAAATATCAAAGCATTATTTTTAAGCAAAAATGAGAATTTAGATAGCGATGACATAAAAGAACGGGCGCAAGTGTGGTATAAAGCAGAGATTGATTTAAGGCAGGAGCGAGATTTTCGCTATTGTGTGCTATCAAATATCAGCGAAAATGACATTATGCCAAATGTGAAACCATATACACTAAGCGATGATATTTCGCGCATTAAAGCATATTTAAAGGCAATCAGTTCGCCACTCAAAGAAAATAAACTCTTTGAATTTTTTGATGAATTTTACAAAAATCAAAAGTTAGATTCTAAATGGGAGGAGCTAGAATCTTGCATTGATAATTTTCAAGGATTTGCTTCTAAGGGCACAAATCAAATCGATAGAGAGATTTTTCACTATATTGGATTTCTAACGCAAAATAATGAAAAAATCTCAAAAATCTATGCGTGGTGGAGGGAATGTGGCAAAAGTAAAGAAGCGTTTGCTAAAATCCTCTTTGAAAAAATCTGTGAAAAAATGCGTGAATCTATTGCCATAATCGATGAATTGGATTATAGAAATAATGATAAACGCGAGATTCACGCCTTGCTTTTGCTTGCAAATTTGCAATATGTAATTAGCGATGAATCAAGCAATAAATATTTTGAGTTTAATCGATTTGCGTTGGAGCGGTGGAGTTTGGAGCATATTTATGCGCAAAATTCACAAAGCATAAAAGATACAATCAAACAAAATGATAAAAATGCACTAAAAGAATGGCTAAAAGAAACGCAAGGCTACATTGAAAACAAAGAGTTAAAAAAAGAAATAAGCGCATTTGTAGCCACACTAGAATCTAATGCGATAAATAAGAAAAAGTTAGAAAAATTGCTTAAGGATATTGATGAAGATTTTAAAAATAGCGATTCATTGCATAATATAGGGAATCTTAGCTTATTAGATAAAGATTCTAATGCCAAATTAGGCAATCTTATTTTTAGCAAAAAGCGTGAGAAAATAGAGCAATTAGGCAAAGAGGACAAACTAATCCCTATTTTGACACAAAAAGTCTTTGATAAATCTTTGGGTAATTTAGATTCAAGCCACAAACACACTTTTAACAAAAGCGATAGAGAAGCGTATTTGCAATGTTTAAAAGACTTGCTACATAGATTTGCAAGGGGTGCAAAATGAATACAGCCATAAATCTAAAAGATTTTTTAGGTAAATATAATGTCGAAGTGCCAATGCTTCAACGAGACTATGCACAAGGACGCAAATCCCAAGAAAATATCGCAAATGAATTTTTAGACGCAATTTTTGCCGTGCTAAATAATAGCAAACAAGAAAAATCATTGCATATTGATTTTATTTACGGCTACAAAGAGGGCGAAAAATTTATCCTAATAGATGGACAGCAACGAATCACAACTTTATGGCTTTTGCATTTTTATCTTTACAAAAAGGCGGGGAGGTTAGAATCTATCGCCAAAGAATTAGCAAATTTTTCTTATGCCGTGCGTGAATCTTCTAAAAAATTTTGCAAAAATTTGCTAAAAAAAGATTTTGATTTAAACGCAAATCCAAGCAAAGCAATCATTGATAAAGGTGGCGAGTTTGAAAAAGAGGAAAATCTTAGAAGCGACCCGACTATTAAAGCAATGCTAAATATGCTTGATTTGATTTATGCAAGACTAGATAATAAGACAAATTTAGATGTGCTTATTAAGAATCTAAATAATATCACTTTTTATGCCTTTGATATGGGTGAGTTTGCGCTAGGCGAGGAACTCTACATAAAAATGAATGCGCGAGGCAAACAACTCACGCGCTATGAAAATCTCAAAGCATATATTGAGCAAGATTCGCAAATCGCAGATTCGCACACACTTTTGGCAAATATTGATAATAAATGGGCGGATATGTTTTTTGTAGATTCTAATTTTGAAGCTTTTGATAAGCGTGGAATCGTGTTTTTGCATTATGCAAATGTGTTTTTTATGCTATTGCAAGGCAAGGTAAAAAGTGGCGAGATTAAAGAAATGATAGATTTTGCAAATCACGCCATTGATGATTTTTATAAACCTTTGCAAAATGTGGAAAATATGACATTGCTTGATAGGCTTGTGGATTTATATAAAGATTATAGCGAAGTTTTTAAGCGAAGTGGATTTGACAAATTTAGTGATTTTACTTCATTTAAAAATGCCAAAGATTCGCTTGGATATATTGAGATTTGCTACTTTTTTTCGGCATTGTTTTTCGTGCTAGAATCTAACAATGATAAAAATATAAACACACAATCTTTGGAGGATTATTTGCGTGTTTGTAAGCATTTGATAGAAAATCATAGGTTAGATAAGCCCGATGAACACATTATTGCATTTTTTAATCTTTTTAAAACGCTATCAAAAGGATATAAAAATATTTATGAATTTTTGGCACAAAATCCCACACATAGCTTTCATTCAAATATTTACGCGCTAGAAGTGCGCAAAGCAAAGCTGATTTTGCAAAGTCGCAAAGGTGGCGACAAATGGGAGGAGATTCTAAATACTACGAGCAATCACAATATTTTAAGAGGTTGGGTGGACTACTTGCTAGATTTTAGCGATGAAAAATTCAAATATCAATCGTGGCGTAATTATGAAAAATCTAACGAAATATTAAATGAAACTAGCGAGGAAGGCATTTTGAATTATAACAATCCAAAATCAAATCCAAATTTTGATAGATTTAACAAATATGCGAATCTAACAATGCAAATTTTTGATGAGATTCAAAAAGATAAAGTGCAAAATAATGGCTTTTTGCCACTCTTTCAACGAGCATTTTTAAGCGTGGGGGATTTTGGATTTTCAACTACAAATTATTTTTATGGCAATTATTGTGGTGAGATTTACCGCGATAGAGAAGCGTGGAATTGGCTTTTAAGTGGCAAAAATAATAGCGATAAAATGCCATATTTCAAAAAATTACTTGATGAAATCATTAAATCTAACAAGGCAAATTTGGCTGAGATTTTGCAAGATATTGTAAATAGCGCGGATATTTCTAGCCGAAAATGGTGGGAACAACTTTTAATCAAGCAAAAGGGATTATTTGAATTTTTGGTAGAAAATAAGCAAACTTTTCAAAAAACGCGTAGAATCTATTTTTGTGAAACTAACGAGCAAGTGATTTTACTAAATAAAACACGAGCTAGTTACAATCAAGTCGGCGCAAGAGATTTGCTAACTTATGGATTTTATTGCTATTGCAAACAAAAAGGCATTAGCGTCTCAGAATATGGAAATAGCGCAATCATCTATGATTACGAGCAAGACGATGAAATAAAACCAAATTTTAGCATAAATAATAAAGGCGTCATTATCGCATTTGACGATGAAATAGTAGTCATTATTTTTGATGACAAAGATTTTCTTATAAACATAAACGGCGATATTTTTAAAGAATTTGACAAAATCATAAAAATTGCACTTTGAATCTTATGAATCTTTAAACAAAAATAAACATAAATTTTGCTACTTTATGCTACAATCACGCACTTTTTAATTTCAAAACAAAGGAAAAAAGATGAAAAAAAATGTCGTGTTTTTTGAAGTGCGTGGCGGGAGCGATAAAGGTGCGGATGGTTATCGAAAAGATACGATGCCGATGGTGGATGCGCTAAAAGAGCGCGGGTGGAATGCAGAGGTGATTTTCTTTGAAGTTGCGAAAAAAGATGAGATTTATAAGCGCGTTAGGGAAAATTTCGATGGTTATATTTCGCGCATAAATCCGGGCAATTTGAAAGAGGAAAATGAATATTTTGCGATGCTTAGGCAACTTTGCGCGGATGGATTGATTGGGATGCCACATCCTGATGCGATGATAGGATATGGGGCGAAAGATGCGCTGACAAAACTAGCAGGGACAAATCTCGTGCCACAGGACACTTATGCGTATTATGATATCAAAACTTTTAAGGAAACTTTCCCCAAAACTCTCGCAAAAGGCGAGCGAGTTTTAAAGCAAAATAGAGGTTCGACGGGAGAGGGAATTTGGCGTGTTTGCGTGGAAGGCGCAGAATCTAGCGCAGAATCTCTGCCACTAAATACCAAAATCAAATGCACCGAAGCAAAGGATAATCACAGCGAGCACCGCGAGTTAGGCGAGTTTATGGACTTTTGTGAGCAGTATATCATCGGCGATAATGGAATGCTAGTGGATATGACATTTCTCCCCCGCATTAAAGAGGGCGAAATCCGCCTTTTGATGCTTTATGATAAACCTGTAAATGTCGTGCATAAAAAACCGGCGGAGGGCGCGGATGCCTTCTCTGCGACACTTTTTAGCGGGGCGAAATATCGCTATGATAGTCCTTCGCAGTGGCAAAATTTGGTGGATATGTTTTTAGGCGAACTGCCAAATATTCGCCAAAAACTTGGCAATTATGATTTGCCGCTCATTTGGACGGCGGACTTTATTTTGGATACGGATGAAAATGGCGCGGATAAATACATTCTTGGCGAGATAAACTGCTCGTGCGTTGGATTTACCTCGCATTTGGAGTTAGCGGGGGAAGTGGCGGAAAATATCATAAAAATCGTCAGCAAAGCAAAGGGGTGAAAATCGCGCTAGATTCTGCGAAATTAGGGCAGATTCTGCAATTCGCAGAATCTGCACGCAAAATCACACAAAATTCGCAGAATCTAAACACATTTGGAACAAATCTTGCTTATTTAATTATTAAATTTTTAGAATTTTTCCAAAAAGGATTTTACTATGGAAATTAGCAAGGTTTACGGTATCGTCCATAAGGCACTTGATTATCGCTCGTTGCGACAAGATTTGATTGCGAGTAACTTGGCAAATGTCGCTACGCCCTTTTATCGTCCGCAGGACATTGCCTTTGAGGAATATCTTACAAAAGAGGCGAATCGCATTTTTAAAAACGAGCCAAACAAAACTTTGCCTTTGGCACAAACGCATACGGGGCATTTATCGCCCATCGATGGCGATAAAAATCGCCCTACGATTTTTTGGAGAGATGGGCATTTGGCGCGAAATGATGGCAATAGCGTAGATTTAGATGTGGAGAGTAGTGAAATGGGGAAAAACTCAGTAATGTATAATGCCCTTATCAACGCAAGTAAGAAGCACAAAGGCATTTATGCCTACGCGATAGATTCAGGCAAAAATATTTAGATTTGGAGCAAAAAATGGCATTTTTAAGTAGCTTTGATATTAGCGGATATGGTTTGAGTGCGCAGAGATTTCGCATAAATGTCATCTCATCAAATATCGCAAATGCAAACTCCACGCGCACCGATGAAGGTGGCGCATATCGGCGCAGAGAAGTGATTTTGAAGGCATTTGATTTCAACAAAGAGCTAAATAAACAGCTTGGTGAGAACAATAATTTGCTAAAATACGAAGACCCATTGAATGAAGGCGTTTGGGATAAAGAGCCAAAACCTAGCATTATGAGCGTGTATGTAGATAAAATTGTGCGCGATGACAAAGAGCCGATATTAAAATATGAGCCTTCTCACCCTGATGCCGATGAAAACGGCTATGTGGCGTATCCAAATGTGAATCCTGTGGTAGAGATGGCGGATTTGATTGAGGCAACGCGTGCTTATCAAGCAAATGTCGCTGCGTTTCAAAGTGCAAAAAATATGGCAAATAATGCTATAATTTTATTTCAAGCATAAAAATGGAGTTTTATAATGGTAAATAATATAAATGCGCTAGATTCTGCGAAACTAACCACGCCAAGCGCAAAATCGCAGAATCTAAAAGGCTTTATGGATTCGATGAAAGAAGCATTTGAAGAAGTAAATAAAGAGCAAAAAACTAGCGAGCAGGCATTAGCAGATGTCGCAAGTGGGCAAATCAAAGATTTGCACCAAGCGGCAATCGCAATCGGGCGGGCAGAAATGAGTATGAAAACAATGCTAGAAGTCCGCAACAAGGCAATAAACGCGTATAAAGAGATTCTGCGAACGCAAGTTTAGATTTAGCGCAATACAAAAAATATGCAAAATTATGATGATGTAGATTTTAATATAAATTTTGATGATGACTTTGAGGTAGGGCAGAAATACAAAAAAGAGCACGAGAAAGCACAGCAAATCGAGCGTAACTCGCGCACAAACGGCATTATAATCCTTTATTTTTCAATCGCATTGTGCCTAATTTTATTTGTCGCGGTTTTATATTACAACATCACCACCCCGCGCAAAATGCCGACATTAGAAATCTCGCAAAAAGAGCTATCCGAGCGTGGGAGCATTTATAGCAAAGATGGATTTAGCCTAGCAAGTAGCAAAAATTTATATAAAGTTAGCGTGATTAAAAAAAGTATCGACCCAAATAAAATGGACTTTTTTATCCGCCTTTTTAGCATTTACAGCGGGATAGACGAGCAGTATTTGAGAGAAAAACTGCGTGGCAGCGGACATATCACGCTTTCATATAAGCTAAGCCCAAAAGTCGCGCTAAATTTAAAGCAACTAAATAAAAAGTTGCTCCGCGCCGGTGTGTTTCGCTCGTATGAATATAACGGCAGAATCTACCCCAAAGCAGGGCTTAGCATTGAGATTAGCGGGGAGGCGCGCGAGTATCTTTACAAAGATTTAAGCGAGCCAATTTTAGGCTACACAAACAAAATCGAAGGCGATGGCATCACCAAGCCAAAGGGCGTAAAAGGCGTTGAGCGATATTATGAATACGCGCTTTCATCAAAGCAAGATGGGCATTTTAAGGGCAATAGAGATGTGGGATTTAATCTTATTTTAGATAAAAATGCGATTTTAAAACAGCGGATTGACGGCAAAAGCGTGGTGCTAACTATCCCGCTAAAATTACAGAAAAAAATCGAAAATATAATCGATGAAGGCACAAAGACAATTAGCGCAAGTGAAATCATAATTGGCATTATGGATTCGACAAGCGGGGCGATTTTATCCCTAGCAAGTTCGAATCGCTTCAATCCCAAACGCATCAAACAAAGCGAATACGCAAATCTAAATCCAAGCTTTATAGAGCAAAGCTTTGAGCCCGGTAGCATTATGAAGCCTGTGATTTACTCAATCTTACTAGAAAAAAATCTAATCAAACCAAATGAGATTTTTAATCTCCACAATGGCACATATAAATTTGGGCGATATACGATTCGCGATTCACACCCGCAGAAATACGCAAGCGCGGAGAATATCATCGTTCAATCAAGCAATATCGGTATGGTGCAAATGGCACAGCGACTAAACGCGCAAAGCTATCACAACGCGCTTGTGGCGTTTGGCTTTTCGCTCCCTACTGAAATCGACTTGCCCTATGAGAAAACGGGCATTATCCCAAATGCAAAGACGCTAAATTCGCATATTTACAAAGGGAGTGTGAGCTATGGATATGCGATGAGAGCGACATTTATGCAAATGCTGCGCGCGTATTCGGCGTTTGCAAACGGGGGGCATTTAGTAAATCCGTATTTGATGGATTACATAATTGATACAAATAATAAAATCATCGATAAAAATAAAAGTGGCGAGAAAATCCACATTTTAGGCAAATATAGTGCCGATGCCTTGCAAAAAGTGCTGATTAAAACCGTACAAAAAGGGACTGCCAAAGTCGCAAATGTAGAGGGGGTAATCATCGGCGGCAAAACAGGGACTGCGCGAATCGCCACAAACGGACGCTATGGCAGCGAATATATAGGCTCATTTTTTGGCTTTGCCAAAGATAAAAAGGCAAATTACACCATCGGCGTGGTGGTATTTGGCGCAAAGGATAGTAGCTACTATGCTTCACAAACGGCAGCCCCACTTGCGAAAAAAGTCATCGAAGCGTTGATAGATGAGGGGTATTTGAAGCAAGAGAGATAGGGGTGCAATTCGTCTTTACTGAAGAAACTTCGGCTTCGCCTTGTTTTGGGTGCATTTTTCGCGGATTTTAGGATTTTTGGGAGGCTCACAGACCGCAAGTCTAGCTTCGCTCCCAAAAATCCTAAAAAACCACAAAACCTCCACCGCAAATACTAGAATTGTTTTAAATGTAGAATCTAAAAAATCCGTCATTGCGAGACTTGACTTTGTCAAGTCGTGGCAATCCATTTTAGATTCTGCGAACGCAGAATCTGTAAAATTATCGTGCGAAGCACCCTTAATCTCGCCCGCTTCGTGGTGCAAAAAATCGGATTCAAGGTTGCAGTAGTGCAACCGCCGATTTTTTGCTAGAAGCGGAAAAGCGAGGCTCTCCCCCTAAAAGCGAAAAGCGGCAGCTTTTGGGGACACAATTAAATAGTCGGGGGGAGCGGGAGCGGGGTGCAGCCCTTTTGCGAGAAAAAACAAGCGAATTTAATCCAAAAAACGGCGAAAATATCGCAGATTCTGCAAAATAAGAGCAAATCGCAGAATCTAACACGAAATCGCAGAATCTAAAAAGAGATTCTTTACTTCGTGCTTCGACTTCGCGCGAGAATGACAAAATAGATTGCCACGATTTTGCTACGCAAAATCTCGCAATGACAGAAAACAGCGCATCAGATTCTGCGAATGAAACTAAAAATGCAGAATCTAACGCAAATTCGCAGAATCTAAAAAGAAATTCTTTGTTCGTTACACTCGCACGAGAATGACAAAAACCCGCAGAATCTATTTATTTTTTTGCAGAATCTCATCAAACAAGCAAATTTTTCGCAGAATCTACCGCAGATTTTCATAATTTTGATTTGCTTTTGTGCCTAGCATTCGCGCACGATTCGCATTAAAATCATCACTAAAAATACTTCGGCTAGATTCATAGCCATCGATTTGAAATCCCGCAATGTCAATTAGCGCGTGAATCAAATCATCTATCATAAAAGGTTTTTGCGTAGATTGCGCGATTCGCGCATAAAGCTCAGGGTGGCGGACTTTAAACTCATCGCTTACAAACACGACAAATGGCACTTCCACCATAAAACGCGTGATTTTACTATCCACACGGAGTGAGCCAACGCCCGTGTCCCACACATCACTTGCGTGGTCGCTGATATAAATCACAATGCTATCGCTATCCGCAAAACGCTTGATAATCTCGCCTACCACAAAATCCGTGTATAAAATGCTATTTGCATATTGCGCTAAATCCGCTTTGGCACGGGATTTTTGAGCGTTTGATAAGTTGTCTATGTGCGGATTGTCTTTTATGTCGCGCGGGGCGAATCGCTCAAAATCCTTTGGATAGCGATTTGCGTAGCCCACATGAGAGCCCATTAGGTGGATAGTGAGAAAAAGTCCTTGTGTATTAGCGGATTGCATACCCAAAGACAAATTGCCAAGCAAATTATCCAAAATCGGCAAAATCTCCCCATCAAACCCCATACTATCTAGCCGTTTCCCCGCCACACTATCCGCACTCCACAGCAACCTATCAGCGCGAGAAAAAATAGTCGTAGTCGCCTTGCTCCACAGACTAAATCGCTCTTGATTGCTTATCACAGCGGTTTTATAGCCTCCTAGCCTCATCGCGTCAATTACATTTAGATACTCAAACCACTTTTTGTCTAAATTGTCCTGATTTGCGAAAGTTAGCACTTGGGAGAGCGACTCAAATGTCGTAACCTGCGAACTTATCACATCATCAAAAATAAATAAATTTTGCGGTTTTTGGGCGTGAATCGCGCTAAAAATGGGAGTATTTGGCAGATAATGCCCATAGATTTGCATTTTGTCGCGCTGTGCTGATTCGCCGATGATTAGGACAATATTTGCGATTTTTTTATCGTGTGGTGCGGGAGTGTGCGCGATATTTTTGGCGTATTTTTCAAAATCCGCGTTGATTTGCTCATACTCTCTCATCGCCCCAAATATCGAATCCACCGCGTCTTTTATCGAAGTGGTAGCGACATAAACCACATCGCTTTCGCGCTCATTATACGGACGCAAACGCAGACAATGCACCAAAATTAGCGCGATTAGTAGCATAGCAAAGATTATCCAAAAGATTTTTATGCGATTTTTGGGTTTTTTGGATTCGATAGATTTGCGTGATTTTTGGGTAGATTTAAGCGAATCTACGCTCTGATTTTGCCCCCCCCCAATTAGGATTTTATAAACCACTTTGTCGCCATAGCGGTAAGTCGCGCCAAGTAGGGCGAAAATCAACGCGGAGAAAATTACAAATTTCGCATTCAAATATTCGCCAAAAAATTCGCTAACTTCGCTAGGGTCGCTTTGCAATGCCACGCCTACCAAGTGCGAATTTAGCGTCCCGCCAAAATTTAGGACTAAAAATAAATTGATGATTAGCAAAATCACGCTTGATAGGCTCATAAGCGCGACAAATGCCATTTTGATTTTTCTACCAAATCGCCCCAAAATCTGCTCCAAAGGCAAATAAAAAACCACGCAAAACGCCAAAAAATAAGTGCAAAATAGCATCGCTTCGCGGTAAGCTAGGCAATGCCACCAATGCGCGTCAAAGAGTTTTGGCAAGTTGCTAAACTGCGCTAGTGCGATAAAAATGCTATTTAGCACAAAGATTAGCACGAAATGTTTGACAAAAAATGCGTCTTTAAAAAATGCCATTGAAATCGCTCCGTTTGGAATTAAAAAAAGCGTGATTTTAGCATAATTTGCTACGATTTCTTTTCAAACAATTCTCCCCATTTTTGGACTACCACAGATTGTGAAAATCTCTCCCCCACAAGCCTTTTGGCTTCGCCTCCAAATGCAATGCGCAAATTTTCATCGCTCATTAGCGTGATTAAGTGCTTTGCGTAAGCCTCCAAGTCATTATCACTCACCAAATAGCCACTTTTATTATGCGCGATAATATCGCTAGGTCCTGTGGCGATGTCAAAAGCAATGCAAGGCAAAGCGTAGCTACTTGCCTCCGCCAAAACCATACCAAAGCCCTCAAAGTGCGAAGCCATCGCATAGATACTCGCTCCCAAATATTCGCACTCTATTTCTTTGGTAAATGGCTTTATGATTATAGAATCTTGCAAGTTTAGGGATTTGATTTTGGACTCTATCTCGCTTTTTAGGACGCCATCGCCTACGATTATGAGTTTCCATTGGAATAAGTCGCTAAAATCTCGCGAATCTTTCCCCTCCATTAGGGAGGACAATTCCATACTTTCCCCCTCCCTTGCGGAGGGGGATACAGGGGGTGGGTTAGATTCTGCAAAATTAGCACAATTCGCAGAATCTAGCACGAAAAACGCAGAATCTGCATTATTTTGTAGATTTTTACCCACCCCCAAACCCCCTCCGCAAGGGAGGGGGCTTTTTATCATTTCTTGCACTATTTTCCAAATATCAATCAATCGCAAAAAGCCTTTTTCGCTTGAAAATCGTCCTGCGCTTAACACCACTTTTTGCGCGTGATTCGTGCTTTTTTGTGGGATTTGTGGCAAAAAGTTTGGGATTACACGCACATTGTGATGATAGCCCTGCCAAGTGGGCAACTCACGCGATGATAGCACGATAAGAGTGTCAAAATAGCGCAGTTTGCGCCTAGCCTTTTTAGGGGCACTCAAATGCCACAGACGCACAAACAACGGCTTAAAATCCCGCGACTTGCGCCCAAAAAGCGGTATAAACCACCCATCATTTGCTAGCACAATATCGGCGTTTGTCTGCTGTGCGATTTTGTGCGTTTGATAGCAAAAAATGATGCGTAAAATGCTTTTGCGAAAAATCGTAATAAGCGGATTTTTGCTCTTTGCTTTTTTGTAGCAAAGATAAATGCAAGAAATGCGCGAATCAAGCGGATAAATGGGCGTTTTGTGTGTGCGAAAAAAGCTAATGATTTGCACTTCATAGCCCAAATTTTGCGTAAAGGCATTTGCGAGATTTACGCCCACGCGCTCCCCGCCACCGCCTTCTGTAATGTCTTTTAGTGTGATTAGGACGCGCTTTTTAGGTGAATCTGTGGTAGATTTGCGGTTTTTATGGATTGCTTCGGGCAAATCTGCGATTCGCCCTCGCAATGACGAAGTGGAAACCCTATTTCTGCAACCCCATTTTTGCCCAAGTTGTTTGAGTTTTGCATATATATATATATATATTGTGGTTAGATTCTAGCATTGCGCGGGGGTTTTCTGCGTGGTAGAGATGATAGGCGATGGCGTTATGTTTTACGCGCCGTAATTCTCCGCCGTTGAAAAGAAACCTTGCGACAAATTCGCTATCCTCGCGCCCCCAGCCGACAAATTCTTCGTTAAAGCCATTTATCGCCTCACAATCGGCTTTATAAAAGCTCATATTGCACCCGCGAATGCCTTTTATCAGCTCTTTTTTACGGAAAATTTTTGCGGTGGTTTTGGAAAATGTGTAGATGAGATTTGCGCAAATATTGCAATGCGCGGATTTCAAAGAGTGCGAATCAAAAGCCAAAGCATAGTTTTTCGCCTCCAAAATATTTGCCGTTTCGCATTCACTCAAAATCACGCGTGAGCCTTGCAAAAACACGCCACGCCGTGCGAATCGCAAATGCTCGGCAATGAAGCGCGAATCCAAAATCATATCGCCATCGATAATGATAATGTAGTCGCCACGCGCGGATTTTATTGCCTCATTGCGAATCTGCGCCAAGCGAAAGCCCCTATCCTCGTGCCAAATATGGCGCAACGCACAGGGAAAATCCTTTGCGTAAGTTTCTATAACTTCACGCGTATCCGCACCGCTCCCGTCATCGGCGATTAGGACTTCTTTGGGGAGGGGATTTAGATTTCGCACAGAATCAAGCACGAGAGAAAGTCGCTCTTTTTGATTGTAGGTTGTAATGATGAGCGTGGTAGTTTGTGGCGTGGCGGATTTGTGGCGTTGCACTTCATAGAGTTTGGCGTATTTGAAAAACGAGCCAAGTGCATTGCAAAGGCTTAGCACAAAGCCCTTGTAGCCATAAAATATGCCTTTTTTGAAAAAATAATTTTTCACAAAGCTCCACGCAAAATGCGTAATTGCCTTTGAGATTGTAGCTTTTTTGCTACTATGGGCGTTTTGCTCGGCGTATAGCGTGGTGTAGCGTTGCAGTTTGTCAAGCAACTGCGCGATTCCACTACACGCATAATGTTTGATATGCCCGCTCAAGTGGATTTTACGCGCTTCTTTTGGGATTATGACACTTTCGTGGACAATGTTTTCATTAAAGCGCGTGAAGTTTTTGTTAAAAATCCTCCACACAAAGTCCGGACTCCACCCGCACGCCTTTATCCACTCGCCTTTATAGAGATTTTTGCGCGATAGTGCGTAGATATTTTGGGGTTGCAAATTTAGGGCGTGGATTGCGCTTAATGCGCTAGATTCTAGCACTTCATCGCTATCGATGGAGAGAATCCAATCATTTTTGGCATAGCTCACACAGAGATTTTTTAGCGCACCAAAGCCGATAAACTCGCTTTGCTCCACGCGCAGACGCCCATAAGTGGCGTTAAAATCCTGCGCGATTTGCAGTGTAGAATCCGTGCTACCATTATCTAGCAAGATAATTTCATCAAATTCGCGGAGCGATTCTAAGCACTCTTTTAGCGTGGCTTGGGCGTTTTTTACGATTATGCAGACTGAGATTTTAGCGGGGGTATTCATTGTGCGCTTCAAAATTGCTATTTTGCGTGAGCGTGGGGCAAAAATTCTAATTTCTCAAAGCTTTTTAGCGCGGGGGCAAGGGTTTTTTTGTTTGCATTTAGCAATTCTAAAAGCTGACTTTTTGCCACTTGCATAAGCGCGTATTCTAGGCTTTTGGCGTCATTTTCTTCGATTAACGCACTTAAAAAAAGCACTCGTTCTTCATCGCTTTTTAAATAATTGCATTCTTCAAAATCTCTAAATTTTTTCATCTTTATACTCCTGTAAAATCGCTTTTGCCTTGCGAATGTCCCTTGTCTGCGAATCTTTATCGCCACCTAGCAGTAGCACCACGCCATCAAGTAAAGCGTAATAGATTCTTGTGCCACCGCGATTAAAAAAGCGCAATTCTTTTAGCTCATCATCAATGTTTTTAAAATCGCCAAAATGCCCATAAAGTCGTATCCTAGCAAGTCTTTGGTAGATAAGTTTGCGCGTGGCATTATCTTTTAGATTCTCAAACCAATGGCTAAATTCCGCGCTTTCTATGATTTGCATAGTGAATTGACTTCCCTTTTCATATAAAAAGTGCAAATTATAGCAGAATCTTATAAAATTTAAGGTAAATTTAGCTTTAAAGTCGCTATAATTGCCGTTTTATTTTTTTGCAAAATTTTTGGCGAATCGCGTGAAATCGCCGTAGATTCGGCGCGAATCTAGCTTCAAATTTAAGCGCAAAAAATATCAAAAAGGTCGCGTAGCTCAGTGGTAGAGCACTACCTTGACATGGTAGGGGTCGTTGGTTCAAGTCCAATCGGGACCACCATAAATCACATTTCAATAAGGACAGAGGGCATTTTTGAGCGAAATTATAGCTTACAAAAAAGATGATAAAATCTTTGATTTACAAACTGCAAACGAGCAATCAATCGATACAAGCGACTTTAAGGCGATTTACCTTGATGATTCAGCTGATGCACTGCATATTTTGCGCCACTCCACCGCGCACCTTATGGCACAAGCGATAAAGAGCCTTTATACAAACGCAAAATTTTTCGTAGGACCCGTTGTAAATGAAGGATTTTATTATGATTTTAAAGTCGATGAGAAAATCACAAGCGATGATTTAGCGCGAATCGAAGCGCAAATGCGCCTTTTGGCAAAGCAAAATGTTGAGATTCGTAAAGCGTGTATGAATCGCACGGAGGTGGAGGCAAAATTTGGCGATGATGAGCTAAAAGTCGCGGTGATGAGTCGCATTGAAGGCGATAATTTTAGCTCGTATATGCAGGGCGATTTTGAGGATTTGTGTAAAGGACCGCATATACCGCGCACGGGGCTAATCCGCCACTTTAAGCTTACCAAACTTGCTGGGGCGTATTTGGGTGGCGATGAGAATGCTGAAATGCTTACGCGAATCTACGGCATTGCCTTTGCCACAAAAGAGGCGTTGAAAAACTACGAATTTATGATGGCAGAAGCCGCAAAGCGCGACCATAGAAAGTTAGGCAATGAGATGGATTTGTTTTGCTTTGATGATGAAGTGGGCGCGGGACTACCTATTTGGCTACCAAAGGGCGCGAGACTTCGTAAAAATATCGAAAATCTTTTGACAAAGGCGTTGATTGCGCAGGATTATGAGCCTGTGAGAGGACCTGAGATTTTAAAAAGCGATTTGTGGAAAATCAGCGGACACTACGACAACTACAAAGAAAATATGTATTTTACCACGATTGATGAGAGTGAATACGGCATAAAGCCGATGAATTGTCTTGGGCATATCAAAGTCTATCAAAGCGCGGTGCGAAGTTATAGGGATTTGCCTTTGCGATTTTATGAATATGGCGTAGTTCATCGACACGAAAAAAGTGGCGTGTTGCACGGGCTTTTGCGCGTTAGAGAATTTACGCAAGATGATGCGCATCTCTTTTGTCGCCCAAATCAAATTGAAGGCGAGATTGCAAAAATTATATGCTTTGCTACGAAAATTATGGATAAGTTTGGATTCAAATATGAAATGGAGATTTCAACGCGCCCTGCGAAATTTATCGGCAGTGAAGCGATTTGGGAGGATTCGACTGAATCGCTTAAAAAGGCTCTCACAAGCGAAGGCATAGATTTTAGCATTGATGAAGGTGGCGGGGCGTTTTATGGACCAAAAATTGACATTAAAATCACAGATGCAATCGGGCGCAAATGGCAGTGCGGGACGATTCAAATCGATATGAATCTGCCCGAGCGATTTGACATTTCATACATTGATGAAAACAATACCGCGCAACGCCCTGTGATGATTCACCGCGCGATTTTGGGGAGTTTTGAGCGATTTTGCGCGATTTTGATAGAGCATTTTAATGGCGAGTTTCCTATCTTTATCGCGCCCACGCAGGTGATTTTTGTGCCTATTGCGGATGAATTTTTGCCATACACAAAAGAGCTATGCGCCAAAATGCTTGAATTTGGCGCGTATGGCGAAGTGAATCTAAAAGGCGATAGCTTTAATAAGCGCATTCGCACAAGCGAAAAGCAAAAAGTGCCTTATGTGGCAATCATCGGCAAAAGCGAAGTTGAAAAGGGCGAAGTTGCGATTCGCGACCGCATCACAAAAACACAATACAATCTAACAAAGGAGGCATTTTTGGATAGACTGAAAAACGCAATGAGCGAGGGGATTTTTTGAGAGAGAATACTTTTTTAAATGATGAAATAACATTTGATGATGTGCGCTGTATCGGCGCAAATGGCGAACAACTTGGCGTTATGAAAACTTTTGATGCGCGTAAGTTAGCAGAGGACGCGGGGTTGGATTTGGTGCTTATCTCACCCACTGCAAAACCGCCTGTATGCAAAATAATGGACTTTGGCAAATTTTGCTATCAACAAGAAAAAAAGCAAAAAGAAGCAAAGAAAAAGCAAAAGCAAATCGAAGTCAAAGAGATAAAATTATCGCCCCAAATTGCGCAAAATGACATAAATTACAAAGTCAAACACGCACGGGAATTTTTGGAATCTGGGAAGCACGTGAAATTTCGCGTATTTCTAAAAGGGCGTGAAATGGCTGACCCACGCGCTGGATTTGCCGTGCTAAATCGCATAATCGAATCTATGCAAGATTGCGCAAATGCAGAGGGTGAGCCCACGCTAGAAGGGCGGTATGTGAATATTTTGGTAACGCCAAAAAAGAAGTAGATTCTGCGAAATTTGGGCGAAACGCAGAATCTAACGGGAAAATTTTTGGATTCTGCGATTTTGGCGGGAAACGCAGAATCTAGCGGGAAAATTTTTAGATTCTGCGAAATTTGCGCGATTTGCGGATGAGATGCTCGATTTTGGCGTTTTGCCCTGCATTTACGATTTTAAATTTACCGCTTTTGCTTATGTGATTTATGACTTCACTTGCGATTAGCTCGGTATCGATGCTTTGATTTGTGGCGTTTTCTATTTCGCCGATGGCTAGGATTTTTAGCTCGCTTTGCTTTCTAATCGTGGGATTATCGAGTAGTTTTTCTATCAGCTTTTCAATCATATCGCCAATATCGTGGCTATCTAGCTCAAAGCTCACATAATCCCGCGAATCTACATATTGCGGTTGATTGCTACTACACGCGCAAAAAATAAAGGCAAAAATCAAAATCTGCACTAGATTTTTATAAAAACTCGCTTGGGGGGGGGGGATTTGTAGTTTTGTGGCATTTTTATTTTTCCTATTTTGCTAAAATTTAATAAAATTTAAAAGGTGAAATTGTAGCATAAAATTATAAATTTTACGCGAATCTTTGTGTGAATTTTATGCTAATCAATTACTTTGCGCGAATCAAAAGGCAATAATTTATCGATTCGCTTGTCTATATTGCGTGAATCTTGCCAAAATCTAACGATTTTTTGCTAAAATCGCAAAATTTATTTTCTAACGCAAAGGGACAAAATGAAAATTGCAACGATATTTGGCGTGATTTTTGTGATTTTGGTGGGCTTAGTTGCTTGTAGCATTGAAAGCAAAACAAAACTTTATGAGCGATGTTACAGCGAAGATAAAAATCGCGATAATGACGATACATATAGCGATAATTTGCAATGTATCAAATTAGCAGAGTCAGAAGAAAAAGATGGCAATTTTGAGGAAGCATTGCAACATTACAAAAAAGCCTGTGAGATTAAAACGCCACTTGAGGCTTGTGAGAGATTGGTAGCATTTGCGCCAAAAGTGCCTTCGTTTGATTTAAGGGCATATTTGGCGCAAGCCTGCTACTATCGCTATGATTTGGGTTTGACTAATGATTATGCGTGTTTTGAAAAAACAAAGATTGATTTAGGCAAATCTAACGATGGCTCTGATTTATGGAGCATTATAGATGAGTTTGACAAGCTATGTGAATATGTGCCAAAAGCCTGTGATAAGCTAAATAGTGTAGCGCAAAGACAGGCACTGCATTTATCTAAAAATGATGACCTTAAAAATTTGGACTATCTTTGCAACAAAGATAGATTGCAAACAACAAATATTTGCCAAATGCGCAATGAACTCTCTACCAAACTTCAAAAGCAATGCTTTGAAAATGACGCAAAAAGTTGCGCTGAATTTGCCTTTGTCGCTTATCGCTATATATATGGCAATAATTTTTATTTGGCTTCTTCGGTGGATTATGTGAATTATGATGATGAACTCGCTAGATACTTTCAAATGGCAGCACAAAAAGCCTGTGCGCGAAATCAAATAGAGAGCTGTATGCAGTTGTCGCATTTTTATTATACGCACAAATTATATCGCAATTTTGATTCTGCAAGAGAGTTTGGCAAAAAGGCGTGTTTGGGCAATGTAGAATATTGCGACAATCTCTCCGAATTAGAAATTTCAATCGATAGTAGCAAAACACAAAAAAAGCAATTTATACCCTTTTATCACCATTTGGCTTGTCATAAACGAAATAATGCTGGTTCGTGCTACGCGCTTGGCAAAATCTATGATTGGGAGGCAAAAAAATATGGCATTGGCGAAATGATAAGCTATGACAAAGCTATGCAATACTACGAAAAAGCCTGTGAGATGGGCGGAGAATGCTATAAATTATCCAAAATCTATTTTGCGGGCGAAGCTGTGGGAGGCAAAAAAGTCAAGCAGGATTTGGCAAAAGCAAAGCAGTATTTTGCTAAATCTTGCGATAATGATTGCCCAAATAAGGATTGTTTGGCGTGCGATATAAAGAAAATGGATTTAAAAGAGCTAAAAACGCTAGAAATCAGCTGGGATTTTGATTGTGAAGAGTGCTAGATTCGCGTGAATCTTTTTGCGCTTGAATCTATACTGAATCGCGTGAATCTTTTTTTGCGCGTGAATCTCGCTGAATCGACGCTTGAATCCACGCCGATTCGCGTGAATCTTATTTGCGCTTAAATCCAATCCAATCCCAAAAAATGCTACAATGCCAAATTTATTTTTACAAAATCTCATATTTTTGGAGGCGCGATGGGCGTTAATTTTTCAGGTAGTAATTTTTCAGGTGCTAATTTTTCGGGCGTTAATGTTGCAAGCGGTTATTTTTCAAGCGTAAATTTTGCGCGAATCTTTGCAAAATCGCTTGTATTTTTTGCGTTTTTGTATGCGGTGGATTTCGCGTTTAGGGCGTTTTTTATCGCGTATATCGGCATTTGGGGCGGTAATATCGGCACACTTGAATCTAACGCAGAGATTTTTCAAACGCTAATAAACGGCGCGCGATATTTCGGGCAAATCGCGGGGGTTTTGGCACTTATTGCATTCGTGCTTTTTACCTTGTGTGCGTGGCGGATTTTTAGCAAGATAGCACAGATTTTTATCGCGCTCATTCTTACCGCGATATCCTTTGTAAATATCGCAAATATGGGCTTTTATGAGATTTATGGCGACACTTTTAATGCGAATCTTTTGGGGCTGATTTTTGATGATAGGGGTGCGATTTTTAGCACGGCGATGAGTGGGCAATACAATCTTACACTTAAAATTTTCGCGTGGATTGCGATAAGTGTGGCACTTGTGGTTGCCATAAATGCGATTTTTCGCAAAATTGATTCACCAAAATTTGCAAATCTAATCGCAAATCCCGCAAATCCAAACAGCAAACATTTCACGCGATTCGCCCAAAATATAAGTGTAATCGCGCTTTTTCTAACCTTTGCCTTTGCCACACTTTTTGCAATTAACGGGCATTTTGGATTCAAAGGCATAAGTTTAGGCAAAGAGATTCGCCCCGTTGGCAACGCATTTTTACGCAAAGTCAGCATAGGCGCATTCCGCGACTTACACATCGTGCATAAAGCATACCGCAAAATCGCCCACTCCAAATTTAGCGACTATATACAAGGCGAATCGCCCCAAATTGTGGCAAAAAATTTTAGTGGCGATGAGAGTTTGGGCGCAAATGGCGATTTAAGAGTGCTATTGCAAAAGCGCGTGGAGCGCGGTGATACAAGCAAGATTCAGCATATTTTTTACATCATCGCTGAATCGATGAGCGAGTGGCACTTTGATGGCGAGTTTGATTCGCTTGGGTTAAGTAGTGAGCTAAAAAAGCTAGTCGCAGAATCTAGCGGATTCAAAGCAGAGATTTTCTTGCAAAATGCGGGCAACACGATAAAGAGTTTGGATGTGCAAATAAGCGGACTTTTGCAAACGGATATCCCTTTGAGCTTGCTTGCGGGGCGATTTAATGATATCGAATTCGCTCCTGCCGTGATAATGCGTGATTTGGGATTTGAAGGGAGCTTTTTTTACGGCGGGAGTGGCTCGTGGCAGAAATTAGATAGCTTTGTAACAAGGCAGGGCTTTTCGCGCATTTTCTTTGGCACTCACATCATCGAAAATGCCGTTAGCAAAGGATATAGCGCACCTTATCAAAATGAATGGGGAGCTTATGATAATCATCTCTTTGCCTTTATTGCGGACAAAATCAATGCCGAATCTAGCAAAAATCCGCAACTAAAAACCTTTAATATGATTATGACAACTTCAAATCACCCGCCATACAACGCGCCTGTGGCGGATTTTGGCGCACCGATGGAGGCGATTGAAAAATTTATAGATTCTACGCCAAATTTTAAGAGAAAGGCGATGAGTGCGAAGATTTTGGCACATATTTGGTGGCAAGATAAAGTCATCGCGCATTTTGTGCGAGATATGAGCGCGAAACTCCCGCATAGCCTTTTTATCATCACGGGCGACCATTATGATAGGGAGTATCCTTTGACGCCAAATGCGAAAATCGCTAATGCCGTGCCATTTATCGTATATGCGCCATCTTTAAAATTCGCTCCACGCGTAAAAATCGGCTCTCATATCGACATAACGCCCACGATTGTCGAGCTTGTCGCGCCAAGTGGCTTTAAATATGCGAGTTTTGGTAAGCCACTTTTGAGTAGCAACGCTAAAAATCTCACCACCATCGCAAATACAGCTAGGGGGGGGGCAGAAAAAGCATTTGCGCTAGGATATGGCGCGATTGCAAACGATAGATTTATCTATGATGGCTTTGGCGTGGAGTATTTTGGCGATTTGAAACGCGAAAACGACAAAGAATTGGCGGATTTGCTTTTGGCACAGCTCAAACGCGCAAATGCGCTAAGCTGGTGGATTATCAAAAATGGCTATGAGATTTCGCAAGGCGATGAATTGCGCTAGACTTTGCACCACGCGGGATTTGCCATAAATTGCAATTTTGGTGGCTAAATATCGCTTATTTTTCAAAGATTCGATAGTTGATTTGCGCCCTATTTAGCGCGTTGTATCGCTCCATAAATTGCGCTTTTTCTTGCGATAGTGCAATAGATTCGCCACTCATCACAAATTCGCCATTTTGCAATGTATATGTGTAGCCCATTGTTGCGCCATTTGGGTAGATTCCAAACTCATCAATCCACAATGCGCCGTTAATTGCGAAATTGTAGCGTGAATCCGAGTTTTTATCAAAGAGATTGCGCCCACCCATCGTTAAAAAATCATACTCATTCAAACTCAACGCATACAGCGTGGGGAAAATGTCCTTATGTGAGCCGATTTTATCACGCTCAAATGCAAATCCCTTAAAATCGCGCGTGTAGCGTGGCGGAATATACATATACAACGGCACGGAGTGTTCTAGCGCGAGATTATCGCTAGATTTTAGGGAGCGCAATTTATGGTCGCCACTCCCTGCGATGATAGTCGAATCTTTTAGTGTAGAATCCGCCTTAATCGCGCTTACAAAGTCGCCAAATGCGCTACTTGCATAAGCAAAAATATTTATTATTTCACGCATTTTTTTAGGCGAATTGTCATTAAAATGCGGACGCAACGGCTCAATATCGCAATGTGGTGGCACAAAATGCGTAGGAATCTTATATGGTGGGTGATTTGAAGTCGTTAGCATTGCGATAAAAGTGGGCTTTGTGGCATTTTGCAAAACTTCAAGTGCGAGTTTAAAGGCATATTCATCGCTCACACCATAATCGCTCTCAAACTCCGCACTTTGCGGATATTTGGCGATTAGCACACTTTTATCAAGCACTCTATCCGCCCCAAGCATAAGGATATAATCGCCCAAATTATGCCACGAGCGGTTGCCCGAAGTGATGAAAATCACTTCATAGCCTTTGTTTTTATACACGTCAAAGGGCGTTAGCGCGATTTTGCGATTTTTTACGCTACTTATGCTAATAGTCGCGCTTGGCGAGTTGAAAAAGAGCTCTGCGAAACTCGCCGCAGTCCCATTTTGCGCGGATAAAAACGCGCTAAATGTAAAGTCGCTTTGATTTTTATGTGGCGTTTTGCCCGATTCAAAATGCGCTCTAAAACTCCCAAGCAAATCGCACTTTGGCGAATCTAGCGCAAGTGCGTTATTACCAAAGCTCTCCATTAGCACGGCAACGATATGCGGGGGATTTTTAATCGTTTGTTGCGGATTGTGCGCAAAAATGGGGAAAAGTTCGCGCTCCAAATTATGCAAATCTTGCGGATTTATGGGTGCAAATTTATCTTGATTTTGATAGTTGCCATACGCCCAAACACTCGCTATTATGGGATTTGAAGCGATGTGATTAAGCAAAGGATTTGCGCTAAAATGCGCTTCATCTTCGCGCAATGGAAATGTCCCCACGCTCCCACGAATCCCTAAAAATATAACGCCCAAAAGCAAAAGATTCGTGGTAAAAATAAATGTGATTCGCGCAAATTGCGGGAGTTTTGTGAATCTAGTGAGGTTTAAAAAGCGTGTAAATCGCGCTAGATTCACACCTAAAATAATTTTAGCGATTTTATAGCACACAACGCTAAAAATCACACTTGCCAAAAGGGCGCGCACCAGCGGATAATCATTAAAAATTATGCTTAAAATTGTAGCTGTTTCATCGTCTTTTAGCCCGAAAATAAACGCGTCAATTTTAGTGTGATAAGTGGCGAAATAATAAAAATTCACAAACGCGCTCAATGCTACAAGCAAGGCGCAAAGCGTGGTTAAAATAAGTGTAAATTTGGGGATAAATGTAGCTAGATTCGCATAAATTCTGCGCGCCGCGCTACTCTCTCTCTCTCTCTCTCTCTCTCTCTCTCTCGTGCGCCTACCGCATTACAAAGGCTCATAACATAGCCCAAAAGCACCACAAGCGCGGTAAAAATAGCGATTGCACGCATATCAAGTCGCGCACCCATAATAAACATTGGCGCAAAATCCGCGCTTAAAAGATTCGCGCCATCAATGTTGCTTTGCACCATAAAAACGCGCATAAGCGCATACAATGCGCTAAAAATCGCGCTTAACACAAAGGCAAGGGCGATGAAATTTTTATAACTTGGATTTGCGATTTTAGGCGAATCTATGCGATAAAAATTGCGCGAATCTTGCGGATTATTTAGATTCGCGGACTTGCGAGAAAAAATTTTAAGCATTTTGCAACCTTTGGGATTTAAAATAAAGGCGAAATTATAGCAAAATTATCAAACTTTGCGATTTTGCGGATAAAAACGCAGAATCTAGGGCAGATTCTGCGATTTGGCAAAAATCGATAATATTTTGATGAGCTACTAAAATGCAAAATTTTCAAAACGCCACAAAAGCCGTAGCACTCGCATATAATAAGCATTTAAGCGCACCAAAGGTTGTGGCAAAGGGCAAGGATAAATTTGCAGAGATTTTAATCCAAAAGGCGCGGGAGTTTGACATTCCCATTTTTCAAAACAAAGAATTGGCGGATTTGCTAATCAATATCGAAGTCGATGATTTTATCGATGAAGGGGCGTATTTGGCGGTAGCAAAGGTGTTTATGTGGTTGAATGAAAATGAAAAAACCGCGCAATTAAGTTAAGGGCAATTAAGTTAAGCGCAGAATCTAATGAAAAAAAATCGCAGAATCTAGCTTGATTTTTCGTCATTGTGAGAAAATGGTAGCGAATTTTCGCGGCAATCTAAATTTAGATTCTGCGAACAATATATTTTAAACGCTTCCATCGATTAAATTTTCGCAACACCGCTTACTTTAATGCAAAAAGTGCCTTTTGCCACTGAAATATAGTGCGATTTTGTGCTCATCTGCGGCTTCTATGACTTCATTGTCCCTTATGCTTCCGCCCGGCTCGATAATCGCGCTAATCTCGCAAGGCGCAAGTAAATCAATGCTATCTCTGAATGGGAAAAACGCCTCACTTGCCACACTCGCACCGCTCAAATCCAAGTCCATTTTCTGCGCCTTTGAAATTGCCAAATTCACCGCATCTACGCGACTTGTAAGCCCCATTCCTATGCCCACCAAAACGCTATCTTTGACAAAGGCAATGCCATTTGACTTCGTAAATGCGGCGATTTTGTGCGCGATTAGCAAATCTTGCATTTGCGAATCATTTGCCTTGCACTCGCCCATTTGCTTTGCCTCCAAAACTTCGCGTTCATCGATAAAATCCTGCGTTTGAAGCAAAAATCCGCCCTGAATCCTGCGAAAATCCATATCACGACAACCAATATCACCATTTGGCTTTACGCTTGAATTTGTATCCTCCCCATTCATCGCAAAAATCCGCACTCGCTTTTTGTCGCTAAAAATATCTAGCGCGTTTTGCTCCACTTCTCGCGCCACAATCACTTCAAAAAAAACTTCTTTCATAGTCTCTGCCAAAAGCGCGTCTAACCGCCCATTTATCGCCACTACGCCACCATACGCGCTCAAAGTATCGCAAGAGAGAGCACATTTGTAGGATTCTACCAAATCATCTTTGATAGCGAATCCACAAGGATTGCCGTGCTTTACGATACAAATGGCGTTTTTGTCAAATGCGCTGACAATTTTTAGCGCGTTATTTATATCCAAAAAATTATTGAAACTCGCCTCGCCTTTTAGGATATTAAAATTTTTGCTCCAAGCGTCCCTAAACTCATATAGCGCACCGCGCTGGTGGGGATTTTCGCCATATCTTGTGGCGGTAAATTTTTTGCCGACAATGAAATGCGATTCGCCAAAACCGCCATTAAATCGCGCATTCATATAGTTTGCGATAAAGCTATCATACTCCGCCGTGTGCGAAAATGCCTTTATCATAAGATTGCGCCGAAATTCAAGCGATTCTTGCGGATTGTTCGCCTCTTTTTCTATGCGCAACGCTTCCAAGATTCGCCCATAATCCGCGCTATCCACCACTATAATGACGCTTTCATAGTTTTTTGCCGCAGCACGAATGAGACTTGGACCGCCTATGTCGATATTTTCGATGATTTCATCAAAGTCATTTGTGCGATTTGTAGTCTCGCGAAATGGGTAGAGATTCACGCACACCAAATCAATGGGATAAATATCGTTTTGCTCCGCACTCTGCGCGTGAGTAGCGTCATTTCGGCGATATAAAATGCCCCCGTGAATCTTTGGGTGAAGCGTTTTTACGCGCCCATCAAAAAGCTCACTTTGTCCCGTGTATGCGCTTAAATCAGTCGCGCTAATGTTATTTTCGCGCAAATGCGCCAAAGTCCCGCCCGTGCTTAAAATCTCAAATCCTAGCTCTACTAGCCCTTTTGCAAAGTCCGCAATGCCGTTTTTGTCGCTCACGCTTAAAATCGCTCTTTTTTGCATAAAAATCCTTTTTTATTCGTGGTGTGCGGGGATTTAGAGATTTGCGTTGCAAATGCGCTCTGCAATCTGCGTGATTGAATCAAGCGCATTTAGCGTGAAATCCGCCTGCTTTTCATAATGCAAAATGCGTCTTTCATAAAGCTCTGCCGCTAAATCAAATCGCCTAAACAGCGGTCGTTTATGACTTTTATCCGCCGTGATTCGCCCTGCCAACGCTTCAATCGGCGCTTTTAGGTAAAACACACTGCCTAGCTCTCGCACATCATAATTCACAGGTATCCCGCCACCTGTGGCAATAATGGCGTTTTTGACATTTTTGCGGAGAAACTCACAAAGACTTATCTCCATCTCGCGAAAGGACGCCTCCCCGTGCCGTCTAAATATCTCATTTACACTCATTCCCGCATTTGCCTCAATAATGCTATCGGTATCTAGCAAAATGCTTTTCTTTAACCGCGCAACCTCCCTGCCAATCGTGGTTTTCCCCGAGCCCATAAAGCCGATTAACACGATATTATTTAACATTTATTTGCACTCCATCTGGGCGGACGCCTAGCTCATAAACAAAACTGCCATTTAGCTCCAAAACAATGCGTAAAAATCCCGTGTGTAGTCCGTATTTTAAGCGTTTGAAGTGGGGTGAATCAAGCGTGTAAAAATTGCGTTTATAAAATTGCTTATTTATCTCAAAATCCATAACGATTCGCGCGGGATTTTGCATAAAAAAATGTCGCTTTAATCGCCCTTGATATGCGATAAAAATGCTTTTGCCGTTGATTTTATATGGCGTAAATTTGGCGGATTTTTGGGGGTGATTCTGCGATTTGGGTGGATTTGTAGATTTTACCCACCCCCTGTCCCCATCCGCAAGGGAGGGGGGATTTTTAGATTTATTCGTAGAATCTGTTTTATTTTTGTCGTTATGAGTGGGCGAAGAATCCCTATCATTTTTTGGATTTTTCGCTTCGCTCAAAATGACAACAGCGGAGTTAGATTTCGCAGAATCTAGCGCATTTTTTGTAGATTTTGGCGTAGAATCTAATTTAGATTCTGCGATTTTTGGCGGATTTGTCGAATCTTTTTTCACAGAATCTGCCTTTTGTCCGCTAGATTCTGCGATTTTTACTTCTTTTGCAACATCTTTTATAGGGAGATTTATATCCTTTACCATTTTATTTTTTGGCGCGGGTGGGGGCGTTTTATTCTCAATATTGCTTAGGGCGTCCCGCTCTTTTTTATTTAGAACTTGTGTGATTAAAAGCGGGGTTTGCCAGTCGATTCTCCCGCTAACGGCGATACTTTTGGTTTGCAAAGAACCATCGATATTTTGAAAAGTCACTTCGATTTTTTTAATCAAACGCGCAGAGCTAGGGAACTCAATCTTTGCGCTATCAAACACGCTAGTTTCGCCATAGTAGGGGCGAATCGAATCCTTTGGCGAAATAATCGGCGTAAATGGGTCTTCTCGCGCCTCCAAACTCAAAAACAAAAATAAAATTATTAAAACTCTCATCCGCCCACCAACTCAAAGATTTCTTTTTGCAAAAACGCATTTTGCTCTTTGTAAAATCGCACACTCTCTTGCAGCGCGTCCTCTTGCTCCCACAGCGTCAAAAGCACCATCAAACTCTTATCGCCAATCAGCAAGTCAAAAATATGCCACAGCATCAAAGATAGCAAAATTAGCGCGATGAAATACGGAAAGTATAATTTATAAGTTTGCGTCGCCCTCTCCCTAAAACTCGCCTTTTTCTCCAAAATATCGTGCATTTTTGTATTCCTTGCCAAAAATTATCGCTGAATTGTAACAAAAAATTTTTTAAATTATATTAGAATTTCTCACTTTAAAAATTTCAAAGGATAAAAATGCAAGGTTTTAGTCAAATTTTAGATTCTGCAAATGGGTTTTTATACACATATTGGTTGGTTTTCGCGCTGATTTTATGCGGATTATTTCTTACGATTCGCACGAAATTTATTCAACTGCGATTTTTGCGTGATTGCATTTTCGTGCTAAAAGAAAAAAGCGAAAAAGAGCATATTTCGCCATTTGGCGCGTTAATGATTTCAACCGCATCGCGCGTGGGTATCGGCAATATCGTGGGTGTCAGCGTGGCGATTGCCGGTGGCGGGAGCGGTGCGCTATTTTGGATGTGGATTACGGCGATTGTGGGCGGGGCGAGTGCATTTGTAGAATCTACTTTGGCGCAAGTCTATAAGCGAAAAGTCGGCACTCACCGCTACAAGGGCGGTCCGGCGTATTATATTGAAAGCGCACTTGGTTCGCGCAAACTTGGCATTATATTCGCCGTGTCGCTAATTTTTTGCTTTGCCTATGGGTTTAATATGTTGCAAACTTACACGATGACTTCGGCATTGGAGATTTTTGTAGGGAGTGAAATGTATAATAACACGCATTTAACGGCGTTTGTAGGGATTGTGCTAGCGATTTTGGTGGCGTTCTTTTTCTTTGGCGATGATAAAAAGTCCGCTACGATTTCATCGATTTTAGTGCCGATAATGGCGTTTGGATACTTTGCGGTGGCACTTGTGGTAATCGCGCTAAATATGGATAAAATCCCGCTAATTTTTGGCAGTGTTTTAAGTGAAGCGTTTGACTTTCGTGCGATTTTTGGCGGATTTGCGGGGAGTGCGATGGTGCTTGGCATAAAGCGCGGACTTTTCTCAAACGAAGCAGGGATGGGCTCTGCGCCAAATGCCGCTGCCGCGGCGCACACTTCTCACCCCGCAAAGCAGGGTATGGTGCAAACGCTCTCTGTTTTCATCGATACGCTTGTGATTTGCTCGGCGAGTGCGTTTATGGTGCTGTGTTCGAGTGTGGATACGAGCGGATTGCAGGGGATGGCGTTAATGCAGGGCGTAATGCAGGGGCATTTTGGCGTGTTTGGATTGCTTTTTGTGAGTGTGGCAATCGTGCTTTTTGCCTTTACATCGCTAATTGGCAATTATTTTTACGCAGAGGCAAACTTCAAATTTATCACCGAAAATAAGGCGTTGTTGCAAATTTTTAGGTTTAGTGCGGTGTTTGCGGTGTTTATCGGGGCGCAGTTGAATTTGGCGTTGGCGTGGGACTTGGCGGATATTTTTATGGGGATAATGGCAAGCATAAATATCGTGGTAATGGTGCTACTAAGCAATATTGCGGTGAAAGTTTTGCGTGATTATGAAGCGCAAAAAAAGGCGGGCAAAAATCCCGTATTTAAGGCAAAAAGCGTGGGGATTTACAATACGGAGTGCTGGCGGTAGAGTAGGGCGATTTTTCAAAATCTAGCGCACTAAAACCGCAAAGATTCGCAGAATCTATCTCATTTTTTGTCAAATTCGCCTTTGTGCGCTTTTTCAAACTCTTTTAATGCCCTTTCTTTTTGCTTAATTTTTAGCGGTTTTTTTGACAAACTTAAAAGCAATCGTGCTAAAAATTTAGGATATCCGCGATTTAGTCGCTCTTTATATTTGCTAATCAAAGGCATTAGTTTATTGCTCGTGATGTGCCCTTCTAGCACGAGCGCAAGTCCTTTCATAAAAATCTCATATTGCCTATCTTTTTTGGTAGAGAGTTCGCTAACTTTGCTAATCACAAAGTGCAGATTTTCTATGCGCGTTTGCAGTTTTGCGCTGTCATTCATAATAGACTTTTCATTTAGCGCGTAGTAATAAAGTCCGCTATTTAGCGTTGCGATTGTCTCACTCACGCATAAAATCGCCATAGACGCGAGAATATCTTCTGCTACGATGAGTTTTCTATCCACGCGCACGAGATTTATCGCCTTTAAAAAAATGTCTTTTTGAACGCATTTTGTGGCGAGATTGAAATATCCGCCATTTTGGCAAAAATATTTTGCATAAAAGGCGCGATTATCGATGATTGCGTCACAATCAATAAAGTCTAACTTTTCAAACGCCGCATTTTCTTTTCGCTCAATCAAAAAGTCAAACATTATAAAGTCAATCTGTGGCACTTGCCTTTTATCTAAATCCCCCCCCCCCGTTTGCGTTTTGCAATACTTCGGCGCATTTTAGGCAGGTGTCCGCGTGCAAAAAATCATCGCCATCTAAAAATAGCAAATACTCGCCACTCGCGCTTCTTGCGCCGATATTTCGCGCTTCAAAAGTGCCAAAATTTTGCGAATTTCGCAGAATCTTTATGCGAGAATCTTTGTGAGCGAAACTCTCTGCCACCGCCAAACTTTCATCCACACTGCAATCATCCACGCAAATAATTTCAATGTTTGCATAACTTTGATTTAGCGCGCTTTTTATCGTGCGGGTGAGAAGATTTGCAACATTAAAGATGGGGATGATTATGGAGAATTTTGGATTTTTCATAAATTGCCTTTGTGAAAAAATGTGTGATTGCGAAATTATAGCAGATTCTGCGGAGTTTTGGATTGCCACGAGAATTCGCTTACGCTCATTCTCTCGCAATGACGGATAATTCGCAGAATCTCGCAGGATTTTGGTGACAGATTCTGCGAATCAAATTAAAACGCAGAATCTAGCAGGATTTCGCAGAATCTAGCGAAATTTTACTCCACTTCGGCGTCAATCACATCATCATCTTTTTTGGGCGATTCGCCTTTGGATTCGCCGTCTTTTTTGGCATACATCGCCTCTGCAAGTTTGTGGCTTACATCATTTAAATCTTTGATTTTTGCCTCAATCTCATCTTTGCTCGCATTTTCATTTTTTAGCGTCTCTTTTAGCGCGTCTATCGCACTTTGGATTTTCGCCCTATCTTCTGCGCCTAGCACATCATCTTTGACTTCGCTCAAACTTTTTTCGCTTTGATATACAAGCGAATCTGCCGTATTTCGCGCTTCTATGACTTCTTTGCGTTTGGCGTCCTCTTCTTTGTGTAGCTCGGCGTCTTTTACCATTTTGTCGATTTCACTATCGCTTAGTCCGCTTGAACCCGTGATTTTAATCTCTTGTGATTTGCCTGTGGCTTTGTCTTTCGCGCTAACGGTCAAAATCCCATTTGCGTCAATGTCAAATGTAACTTCGATTTGCGGAACGCCACGCGGTGCGGAAGGAATCCCTGTCAAGTCAAATTTGCCAAGCGATTTGTTGTCCTTTGCTAACTCTCTCTCACCTTGCAAAACGTGAATCGAAACTGCTGGTTGATTGTCCTCTGCGGTAGAGAAAACCTGCGCTTTTTTGGTTGGGATAGTAATTCCTCGCTCGATAACCTTTGTCATCACGCCACCAAGCGTTTCGATTCCCAAAGACAAGGGCGTTACATCAAGCAAAAGCACATCTTTGACATCGCCTTTTAGCACGCCCCCTTGAATCGCCGCGCCGATTGCCACGACTTCATCGGGATTTACGCTTTTGTTTAAATCTTTTGCGGTGAAATCTTTTACGCGCTCTTGCACTTTTGGGATTCGCGTGCTACCGCCTACCATTACAACCTCGCTAATGTCGCTTTTTGAGAGATTTGAATCTTTGATAACCGAATCAATTTTTGTGATAGTTTGCTCGATTAAATCATCAATTAGGCTCTCAAACTTCGCACGGGAGATTTTTTTGACAAGGTGCTTTGGACCACTCGCATCTGCCGTGATAAATGGCAAATTTATCTCTGTCTCACTTGCGCTACTAAGCTCTTTTTTGGCGTTTTCTGCGGCGTCTTTAAGCCGTTGCAACGCCATCACATCGTTTTTAATGTCAATGCCACTCTCATCTTTGAACTCTTTTGCCGCCCAATCGATTATGCGATTGTCAAAATCATCGCCACCCAAAAACGCATCTCCGCCTGTGGCAAGGACTTCGACGACATTATCGCCTGTTTCAAGCACTGTTACATCAAATGTCCCGCCACCCAAATCATACACGACAATTTTTTCCGCCGTCTTTTTATCCAAACCATACGCCAAAGCCGCGCTTGTAGGCTCATTTATGATTCGAAGCACATTTAGCCCAGCAATCGTCCCTGCCTCTTTTGTCGCCTTTCGTTGCGAATCGTTAAAATACGCAGGGACGGTGATTACCGCTTCGCTAATAGATTCGCCCAAATACGCTTCTGCGTCCTCTTTTAGCTTCATCAAAATTTTCGCGCTGATTTCTTGTGGCGTATAAACTTTGCCACTGATTTCAATCGCACACGCGCCATTTCTATCGACTATCTTGTAAGGTAAGCGTTTTTGCGCCTCTTTTGCCTTGTCCTCATCAAACATAAGCCCCATAATGCGTTTGATTGAATAAATCGTCTTTTCGGGGTTTGTGATTGCTTGTCGTTTTGCCGATTCGCCTACCAAAATCTCGCCTTTGTCGGTAAATGCCACGATTGAAGGCGTGGTATTTTTGCCCTCTTTGTTTGCGATGATTTTGGCTTCGCCACCCTCAAATACGCTCATTGCCGAATTTGTCGTTCCTAAATCTATACCTAAAACTTTGCTCATTTTTTACTCCTTAATTTTTAGTAATGGCTACCATTGAAGGGCGAATCACCCTATCTTTGTATTTGTAGCCTTTTTGAATCACTTGCGCTATTTCGCCATCCGCCTTGCCATCACTAGGCACTTGCATAATGGCATTATGCACATTTGGGTCAAACTCGCCATCTGTGCTGATATGCACGACATTATGCTTATTTAGTGCCTTTATAAAATTATCGATTGTTAGCTGTATGCCCTCGCGAATCTTTGCTACTGCCTCGCTTTCATCGTTTTTAGTCGAATCAAGCGCGGATTCCAAAGTATCCAAAATGGGCAAAAAATCTTTCAAAATCTGCTCATTTGCATACTCCAAAGCCAAATATTTTTCGCGCTCCAAACGCTTTTTGACATTGTCAAACTCCGCATAAGCGCGAATATATTTTTCTTCTAATGCTTTGATTTTGTTAGATTCGCTTGAATCACTCGAATCTACGCTAGATTTGGCTAAATCGCATTCATTTGAATCATTTTGATTTGATTCGCTTGAATCGCAATCGCTTGAATCTGCGTTTGATTCAAAAGATTCATCGCTAACTTCGCTAAATTCATCATCTTTTTGCATTGCTCCTCCTTATTTAAGATTTATGACGCAATTTCGTTGTAAAATCCCGCATAGTCGCAATCAAGCCGTCCAAAGACAAACATTTTGCCAAAGTTTTCATCAAAGCGCACATCTTGGATTAGCCCCAAATAGCCGTCTTTTAAGAAGTGAAAGCCGTTTTTTAGTCGATAAAAAATGTGGCTATTTAAAATCTCCATAAAAAGCGCACTATCGCCAATCTCTAAAAATTTGCACCCGAAATTTGACGCCTTATTTGCCAAATTTGCGCGATTTTCCAAACTATAAAACAACACATTAGCGCACACACTTCGCGCCATAAAGCGAATCTCTTCGATATTTTGATAAAGCATTTCTTGCAAAAACGCATACAAATGCGATGAATGCGGGAGAATCGCCTCGCTTGATTCGCCTTTTTGCGCTGACTTCGCATTAAATGGCTTTGTGCCACTAAAAAGCAAAATGATATATTTATCGCGAAAATTTACCACTTCGCGCAAAATTTCACTCTGCCACAGGCGAATCCCGCAATAAATCTCATATTTTTCACTCGCATTTGCCACGCTTTGCAGACTGCCAATCTCCAAAGGGACGCTAATGTCAATGTTTTTGCGCCAATAATTTTTTAGTGCGTTGTTTGTGGGGATTCGCCCACTGCTAATGTGTGGCTGGGACAAAACGCCCTCATTTACAAGCACCTTAAAATAATTTCTTATCGTAGCTGATGAAATGTGAAAATCCGCGCTACTAAGCTCCAAACGAAGCGATTCAGAGCCCAAAGGCTTACCCTCGCGTATGTAAATGGTTATCATTTCATTTAGTAGCTTTTCGCGCTTTTTATTCAAATCCAAAATCCTTTAATAAGAAATTGCGAAATTATAACATAAATTTTTAAAAAAATAGCAATATTTTGATTTGAGTGCTAATTTTTAGCTAAATTTTGCAAAAGTTTAGTGTAATAATATAAACTTACTTTATTCTATAAAACGCAATTTATTTTATACAAAGCGCAATAAGTTTATTGAGTAGAGTGTAAAAATATTATGAAATTTTAAAGGCAAAAGAAGAGTTATCAATTCAATCGGAGGGCAAATCCCCCGCGCAAGAATTACACAAAAAAATATAAACAAAAAGAAATTTTTAAAATTGTAAATTTTATCGCTATGCGTGATAAAAATCACAATTTTGCTGTGCGTTTTTGCGAGTCAAAAGTGGAATAATAGGGTTAATTTGGCGTTTTTAGTTGTTTTTAAGTGTGGTTTATGGTATTATTTCGGCAAAGGCGTTGGCAAAATATGTCGATGAGTTAATTGATGGATTTAGCGACAACAATTAAAGTGGAGTAAAAAATGAAAATTCAATTCAAAAAGTTAGCAGTTGCTTTGATAGCTGCAATGGTAGTAAATGGCGGTGCGGTATTTGGTGCTGATGAGCTGTTGGATTAAAGATTGTTTAATATTTCTTATGCAATAATTCCATCTACCTACAAGGTATATCCTTGTAGCCCCCACCCATTTAGAGCAGATGCGGTGGGGGACAAAATTTCGTATGGATATAGAATATGAGTAGAAAAGAAAGAGTAAAAGTTCGGTTGGATTATCTAAAAACGCTAATTTTTACTTGCATAGCTGGTGTTTTTGGTATTGTTGGCTATGTAGCTGTTAATTTTGATAATATTAGCCTAAAATTTGGCATTACTGCCCTAATTGGCTTTTTATTGTTAGGACTTATTATATTTTTTGCTAATCGAGCTTTTAACAAAAAATTAGATGAATTGGAGCGTTTATAATGAGTATGTTTGTGTTAATTTTTGGCATTATTACTTTTGCATTTTCATTGCTAATTACACTAAAAACCGCAATGGCTGAGTGAGACATTGCACATCATTAGTGTAATATTTGATTGTCTTTTTTAGCGTAGCTATTTCGTTATTCTTTGATGGCTTACTTTGATAACTTCATTATTTGGAATTTTTGCTTTATGGAATCTTAATCACAATGAGAAAATCTATGCTAGGAACAAAATTCATATTAGATGAGGAAAAAATACTCCGTGAGGACAAATATGATTTGGATAAAATCTATGAATTGATAGAGCAAATCGCCACTACACGAGCAAAACTCACAAAAGTTGCTAAAAATCACTTTGTATTCACAGGCGAGAGAGATGCTCCCGCATATTTGGGGATTTTGGTGTATAATCATTTGTCAAAATACGAATGGTTTGCCACAAATATCAAAGAGTGGCATTGGCTTGATGATGAAGAGGGCGATTCTAATATAATCGAATTTTTAAGAAAAGAGGGCAAGGAACTATGGGCGGTATAATAGCAAACGATATTCAAACACAAATACAAATCGCTAAAACTACCACAAACAAGCACAAAAAGTATAACCCCACAAGCTAAAATTAAACGAAAACAACAAAATAGATTTACAACGCAAATTAAAGAAAAAATATTAAAATTAGAAAAATAGATTCTGCGAATTTAGCAAAAAAATCGCAGAATCTACCTAAAAATCACGAAAATTAAAAGGCAAAATATGCTAAAAAATGTAGATTCTGCGCTGTTAAAAAGCATTAGAAATATCTCACGCACGATGTTTAAAAAGGATTGTTTTAATATCTTTCAAGGTTCAATCTCGCACAAACTAAATGAGACAAAATTCATCATCAACACAAAGGACGCGCTCTTTGATGATTTGCGGATAGAAAATTTAGTCATTCTCTCACACAAGCGCGATTATAGCTACAATGAAGCAAGCTCACAAGCCTCCCTGCACTCTTACATTTACAAAGAAATCGCCGAAGCAAAATGCTTTGCCTACGCGCTCCCGCCCTACACGATAGCGTATTCACTGCAACATTTAAAGATTATCCCAAAGGATTACTACGGCGCAAAGGTGCTAAAAGAGATAAATATCTACAATCCAAAATCCTTTGATAGCTGGGAAGAGCGCGCCGATACGGAAGTAGGCAACTTTTTAAAGCAAAATAACGCAAACTTTGTAATCGTGCGCGGATATGGGATTTATGCCTACGGGCGGGATTTAATGCACCTTGCAAAGACAATCACGCTGATTGAAAATTCTGCCAAAATCTTAACGCTTTATAATTTGGAAAATACGCTATTTAGGTATAAAGTCGAGCTAAGTGCGAATCAACATTCACTTTGGGATGAGTGAGATTCTGCGATATTTTGGGGCGATATTTGGGCTAGATTCTGCGAATCGTGCGAAAATTTTGTGTGATTTGTGGAATCTAGTATGTGCCTTGCCGTCATTGCAAGATTCGGCAACGCCGAATCGAAGCAATCCAAAAAATATTATTCTCGCGCGAATCGAAAAATCTCAAAATAGAGATTCTTCGCTACGCTACCGCTCCGCTCAGAATGACAAACACTTCATATTTCACACCACCCACAAAGGACGCAAAATGATTACATAAATCTATATTTTACGCACAAGATTCGCGCGTGGATTTAAATCGGCGGTAAAGAAAAAGTGCCTTGATTCACATAAAGGCAAAATTTACATTTTAAGGACAAAAAATGGAGCAAAACACAAAAAAACTCATAGACTATGCACTAAATTGCATAGAGAAAAATAATTGTCTGCCTACGACAAAGCAAAGTGCGCAAGAGTTAGGCATAAATGAAAGCGAAGTTGATAAAATCAAAGCAGACACCAAATACAAAGATTTTATAAAACTACGCAAGAGATTTAATAGCCTTGACAAAGAGCGCAAAGCTGATTTTGGCGGATTTAGGGCGTTTTATGAATGGTATAGCACACAAGAGCCAAAGTGCTATTATTGCGGGACTACACAAGCGCAATTAGAGCAACTTTTTAATGATGAGTTAATCCTATCGACTAAATTTAATCCGACTTTGCATATCGAGCAAAAAACGCCAAAGCAAGGCTATAAATCCACAAATCGAGTCCTAGCCTGTGCGCTATGCAATAACGCCAAAAGCGATATGATTAGCGATGAGAATTTTAGTGCGTATTTTGCGGATTGTGTGCGAAAATTTGTCGCTGATTTGCTTAGTGGCAAAATCACAAATGATATAAGGGGGATAGAATGAAAAGGATTCAAAGGATATTATTGGCTTTTATGTTAGGTGTGTTATCGATTCAAGTTGTATGGGCGGATAAAAATGCGGATTTGATATATGAGTCGCTTGAAGGCAATCTAGCCAAAGTCAAATCGCTAGTAGAGCAAGGCGCAGATGTTAATGCGAAAACGGATAATGGCAACACTGCATTAACTTTGGCAAAAACCAAAGCAATAAAAGAAGTTTTGCGCAATGCAAGATAAAAAAATAAGGATAGCAAAATGAAAAAGCTAATTTACGCCTTTGTGGCGATAATGTGTGGCGTGTGTAGTGTAAATGCTAATAAAGTGCAAGAAGCGTGGTGCGGTAATAAAAGTTTATCATAAGGGCTTGAAGTAAGCTGTATTTATTATCGCAGGGCAAATCATAGATTCGCCCAAAGCAATCCACGCTGAATCGTCATCACAATGGCTTTTACAAAAAGCCCAAAGCAATCCAAAAACATTTAATCCATATTAAGTCATTTTTTGCTAACATTCGCGCTTTTATTTTTCAAAATCCACAAATTACAGCGATTCAAAGGACACAAATGATAAGCAAAAAGATTTTAAGCGCGGTGGGGCGGACAAACGCCGAGTATGGCTTAATCAAAGAGGGCGACAAAGTGCTTTTGGGGCTTAGCGGGGGCAAAGATTCGATGCTTTTGGCTGCGATTTTAAAGCGAATGCAAAGCCACGCACCCTTTAAATTTGACTTTAAAGCAATCACAATCGACTACGGGCGCGGGGGCGAGTATGAATATATCATCGATTATTGCGCAAAGCACGGCATTCCCTACGAACTCTACCGCACAAAAATCTTTGAGGCTTTGGAGGAAAAGAAACGCCCAAATAGCTCATATTGTAGTTTTTGCTCACGAATGAGGCGCGGTGCGCTGTATAGCAAGGCGTTAGAGGGCGGATTTAACAAAATCGCTTTGGCGCACCACTTAGATGACGCGGCGGAGAGCTTTGTGATGAATTTCAGCTTTAATGGCGCATTGCGCTCTATGCCACCGATTTATCGCGCTGGGAACGGGCTATTTGTGATTCGTCCGCTGATTTTTGTGCGCGAACGGCAGATTATCGACTTTATCAAAAGCAATGAAATTTATATCGCCCCTGATTGCAACTGCCCGATAAATTGGGTAGATAGCGACAAAAAGCCCTTTGCAAGGGCAAGTGCAAAGGCAATGCTACGCGAAATCGAGGCACAAAATAAGGACTTTTTTATTTCGCTAAAAAAAGCGTTTAGCAATATTCACGCGGGAAGTTTTTGCGATAAAAATTTTTTAGATTCTGCGGATTTGTGAGATTCTGCGATTTTTTACGAAAAACGCAGAATCTCGCGCGAAAAATTTATAGATTCTGCGATTTTTATGAAAAACGCAGAATCTACTTCACTTCGTCATTGCGAGGCACGAAGTGCCGAAGCAATCCAAAGATTCTGTGAATCGCAGAATCTACCCACCCCCTTAATCCCCCTCCGCAAGGGAGGGGGAAATTATTCCGTCATTGCGAGCGAGCGAAGCGAGCGTGGCAATCCAAATCAAATTGTCGTTTTGAGCGAGCGCAGTGAGCGAAGAATCTATTTTTAGATTCTGCGAATCACACAAAAAACGCAGAATCTTGGATTGCCACGAAAATGCTACGCATTTTCTCGCAATGACGGAATATGTGGATTGCCACGATTCTGCAAAAAATCGCAGAATCTCGCAAAGGCGGAGATTTTTCGCTCGTTTCACTTGCGTGAGAATGACGAAAATATGGATTGCTTCGTTGTTTTCGCTTCGCTTCGTGCGCCTCGCAATGACAGGTTTTTTGCATTAGATTCTGCGATTTTCGTGCGAGTCGTAGAATCTCGCACGCCGTTTCAAACAATCGAAGTATTGATTGTTTCGCTTCGCTCACAAATTCTGCGAATTGCGGTGTTGCTTTCGTAGTTTTTGCTAAATTTTGGGTGCGAGACTAGACTAGCGGTCTGCGAGCACCTGAAATTTAGCAAATCTGCGGAATGAATACCCAAAGACAAATTGTGCTCACGAGACAACGCACTTATAAAATTAAAATGCTGGCACCACTTCGCCTTTATATGTTTCCTCCAAAAACGCCTTTGTTTTCGCGCTCGTCAGCGCATTTTTCAACTTTAATAAATTTGGATTCTGCGCCTCACCGCTTCGCACCACCAAAATATTCGCATAAGGCGAGCGCGAGTCCTCTAAAAACAGCGCATCTTTCGCGCTCATCCCCGCTTGCAAGGCATAGTTTCCATTGATTACCGCGCAATCCACATCGCCAATGATTTTTGGCAGCATCGCCGCATCCACAGGTTTAATCTTTAATTTCTTCGGATTCTGCGCGATATCAATCTCTGTTGCGTATAAATTATTTTCATCTTTTAACTTCAAAAGTCCATTATTGTGAAGCAAAATAAGTGCCCGCCCGCCGTTGCTAGGGTCGTTTGGGATGGCGATTGTCGCGCCATTTTTTAGCGCGGAAATATCCGTAATTTTTTTAGAGTAAAATCCAAGCGGTTCGATGTGAATTTTTGCGATGGATTTCAAATCTAACTTTCTATCCGCTGATAATTTATCCAAATACGGCTGGTGCTGGTGGAAATTCGCATCCAATTCGCCGTCATTTAGCGCGATATTTGGCAACACATAATCGCTAAATTCAACAATCTGCAAGTCAATGCCTTCACTTTTCAAATCATCTTTAATATTCTCCAAAATCCGCGCGTGAGGGTTTGGCGTCGCGCCGACTTTGATTGTGATTAAAGTATTTCCGCTAGATTCTGCGTTTGCAGAATCTCCGCACCCGATAATAAAAAATCCCGCAATTAGCGCAAAAATCAATGCTAATCTTTTCATATTTCTCCCTTAACTTTCAAAATTAAAAGCGCAATTTTTGCCTATATTTGCTTAAAATGAAATTTATTTTTAAGATTTTTTGTGCCATAATTCGCATTTTTATACCAAATTCGCAGAATCTAGCGTAAATTTCGCAGAATCTAGCGCGAATTTCGCAGAATCTAGCGCGAAAAAGGGGAAATTTATGAATTTATATCTTATCTTAAAAGCACTTCATATTGTGGCGTTTGCTTCGTGGATGGCGGTTTTGTTTTACTTGCCACGACTTTTTGTCTATCACACAGAAAATAAGGACAAAGCGGATTTTGTGAGCGTAGTAAAGATTCAAGAGGATAAACTCTACTATTTTATCGGCACACCCGCGATTGTGGTAACGATTCTAACGGGCATTGCGATGATTGCGCTAAATATGGATTTGTTTAAATCAGGCGGGTGGTTTCATCTAAAATTGCTCTTTGCATTTTTGCTAATCATCTATCATTTCGATTGTGGGCGACATTTGCGCAATCTAAAAAATGACATTTACGCAAAAAGTGGCAAATTCTACCGAATCTACAACGAAGTGCCTACGCTGTGCATTTTTGTAATCGCATTTAGCGCGATATTAAAATTTTAGGTGGCAATCGTGGCAAAGCTTTGGGGAGGGCGATTTCGCGAGACAAGCGCGAAAGTGTTGGAGGAATTTAACGCTTCGATTCACTTTGACAAAGAGCTTTATGCGGAGGATATTTTTGGCAGTAAGATTCACGCAGAAATGCTAAATCATATAGGGATTTTGAGCGACAGCGAAAAAAACTTCATTTTGGGCGGTTTGGATAAAATTCAAAGCGAAATCGAAAATGATGAATTTAGCTTCAAAATCGCCGATGAGGACATTCACATGGCGATTGAACGGCGTTTGGTGCAACTTATCGGCGAAGTTGGCAAAAAGCTCCACACTGCGCGTTCTCGCAACGACCAAGTCGCCCTTGATACAAGGCTCTATGTCCAAAAGCAAAATGTAGCAATTCAAGGGCTTTTAAAGGATTTAATCGCCACGCTTTTAAATATCGCAAAAAATCACACCACAACGATTATGCCCGGTATGACGCACTTGCAACACGCCCAGCCTGTGAGCTTTGCGTTTCATATCCTTGCGTATTGCTTTGCGTTTCGGCGCGATATTTTGCGCCTTAAAAGCGACTATGAGCGCAATGATTTTTGTCCGCTTGGGAGCGCGGCTTTGGCGGGTAGCCCATATAAAATAAAGCGGGATTTTTGTGCGACAAAGTTAGGATTTTCTGCGCCTACATTTAATGCGATGGATTCGGTAAGTGAAAGGGATTTCGCGCTTGATTTGCTGTATGCAATAGCGATGATTGCGCTTCACTCTTCGCGCTTTGCTGAAGAGCTGATTTTGTGGAGTAGTAGCGAATTTGGCTTTATAACCATTAGCGATTCCTTTGCCACAGGGAGTTCTATAATGCCAAATAAGAAAAACCCCGATGTGCCAGAGCTTATTCGTGGCAAAAGTGGCAGGATTTTTGGCAATCTACTTGCACTGCTAACCACTATGAAAGCCCTGCCACTCGCTTATAATAAAGATATGCAAGAGGACAAAGAAGCCCTTTTTGATAGTGTGAAAAATATCAGCATTTGCCTAAAAGTGCTAAATGCGATGCTAAAAGAAGTGCAAATCAACGCCGATTCAATGCTAAATAAGGCAAAAATGGGGCATTTGACTGCGACAGATTTGGCGGACTTTTTGGTGCAAAAAAAGGGCGTTAGTTTTAGAGACGCACATCATATCGTGGGAAAAGTCGTGGGATTTGCCGAATCTATGGGCAAAGATATTAGCGAATTAAGCGAAAATGAGCTGTGTGCGCAAGATTCAAATTTGGATGGCGCAAAGGCGGTGTTGGATTTGCAAACTTCGCTAAATTCGCGCGATTCTTATGGTGGAAGCGCGGAAGTGCGCGTGAATGAGCAAATAGCAATAATGCAGGATTTTTTAGATTCGCTATGAAAAAAATAGACAGCAAACAGCGCGAAATCGTGGCAATGTTTGATTCAATCGCGCAAAATTACGACATTGCAAATCGCATTTTAAGCTTTGGGATTGATAAAAAATGGCGCAAAGAAGCGTGCGAAAAAGCGATAGGATTGTGCGAAAAAGATTCGCTAGATATATTAGATGTTGCCTGTGGCACGGGAGATATGATACTTTGTTGGTTAAAAGCTACGGGTGATGGCAATTTGTCTTTGGAGTCGCGCAATTCGTTCTCGGGTAATCATTCCGCAGATTTGGCGAATCGCCACAAGGCACGGACACAAAGTCCGCTATCCTTGTGTCGATTCACCAAAAACTACGAAAGCACTACTGCGATTCCTTCCGTTGTAGATTCTGCGAATGCAGAATCTAATAAAATGCAAAATACGCAAAACAAACAATCGAAGGATTTGCGGTGTTGCTTTGGATTATTTTCGCGTGAAACAAGCGAGATAGGACTTGGGCGTCCATCGAGCGAAGTTTTATGCGAAAATAATCCAAATGAATACCCAAAGGCAAATTGTGCGCAAGAAAACGCACCAAAATTAACCTCCATTCGTGGCATCGACCCTTCCTCCGAAATGCTAAAAATCGCAGCCCAAAAGCTCCCACCCTCCGTGATTTTGCAAAACGGCGAGGCAAAGGATTTGCGTGTGGATAGCGACAGCGTGGATATTCTCTCAATCGCCTATGGTTTGCGAAATGTTGTCGAGGTGGATTCCGCGCTAAAAGAATTTCATCGCGTTTTGCGCAAAGAGGGCATTTTGGTGATTTTGGAGTTCAGCAAAAAGGACAACGAAAATATTTTTGACAAAATCGCGCGATTTTACACAAAGCGAATCTTGCCCTATATCGGGGGCTTTATCTCCAAAAATTACGCTGCGTATAAATACTTGCCAAATTCGGTAGATGGATTTTTAAGTTTGGAGCAAATCGCCCACAAACTGCAAAATTTGGGCTTTAGCATAAAAACTAGCAAACGATATTTTTGCAATGTCTGCTCACTAATCATCGCGCAAAAAGTTTCAGCACAAAAAGATTCAGCACAAAATTAACGCTAGATTCTGCGAATCGTAATAAATTTTAGACAAATTTGTAGAATCTAACCCACCCCCTTAATCCCCCTCCGCAAGGGAGGGGGGGGGGAAAAAACAGAGAAAACCCCTCCCCTTGCGGGAGGGGTTTGGGGTGGGGCATTTATCGCAAGAGAGTTTTTTTTGGATTGCCACGAAGTCGTGCCGACTTCTCGCAATGACGAAAAATAACGCACTAGATTCTGCTTCGTTTGTCATTTTGAGCGAAGCGAAAAATCTAAAAAATAGAAATTCTTCGCTCATTTCATTCGCTCAGAATGACAAAATAAACGCAGAATCTCGCAATGACGAAAAATAGTGCATTAGATTCTGCGAATCAAATAAAAATCACAGAATCTAATGCACAAAATACCCACCCCTTTAGTCCCCCTCCGCACGGGAGGGGAAAAAATAGAAACACCGCCACAAGGGAGGGGATAGTTTGATTTAACCTCCGCACGGGAGGGGGATTTTTTAATTTTATTCTACATTTTAAGTCTAAAAATGGTAGATTCTGCGTTTTTGAAAATTTTAATTTTTTGGTGATAGATTCTGCGATTTAGAACGATTTCGCTGAATCTATGAATTTTTTGCGTGTGAGATTCTGCGATTTTCATTCAAATTTTGCTGAATCTGCCACCAAAACCGCGAGAAACAAAAGGACATTTTTAATGAATCTAATGGATATTTTGGATAGAGAAGGGTTGAAAATCGCAAGTGATGAGCGGCGAATCCTAGCATTTTTCATCGATGAAATCATCATTTCGCTAATTATTTTTGTGGGATTTTTTGGCGAACTCTCCACATTAAGGGGCGATGTGGGGCAGATTCAGGTGCTTTTATCAAATGCGTTTTTATATATTTTCGCACTTCAAGTCGCCTACCACAGCATTTTTAGCGCACTTTATGGCGCGAGTTTGGGTAAGATTATTTGCAAGATTAAGATTGTGAAAATCGACACGCTAGATAAACCAAATGCGCTAGATGCGGTGCTTCGCTCTCTTATTCGCATAATTTCTACGCTTTTGCTTTATATCCCGTTTTTAGTGGCGTTTGGAGATACATTTAGACGCGCGATGCACGATTTGCTTATCAAAACAATCGTAATTGACATAAGGCAAGAGATAGAATGAGATTTGCCCTAGCATTCGTTTTTTTCGCACAGATTTTAGTTGCGCAAAGTGCGGTAAGCGAGTTTGATAGGGATAATAATCGAATCTTTGAGCTTTACGCCGATAGCGTAGAATCTAGCGATAATTCAGTCGTTATCGCAAAGGGCAATGCCGTTTTGATTTCGCAAAATGCCTATATTATCGCTGACTTAATAAAGTATAACACAAAGACACGAGAGGCGGAGGTGAGCGGTAATGCGCACTTTTACAAAGATGGCAATTTATATTTTTCAGCGCAAAATGCAAAGATAAACTTTGATGAAAAGCACTATTTTATCGAGCCTGTTTATATCCAAGACGCAGAATCTGGCGTGTGGATTAGCGCGAAAAAGGGCGATGGCAAGGGGACGCTTTATGAGTTTGATGACCCGATAATTAGCGCGTGTGATATTGCCGACCCGGTGTGGCGTATTGAAGGGACTTCGGGGACTTTTAATCAAGATAGCAATATCGTAGGAATATGGAATCCACGCATTTATATTAAAAATGTGCCCGTGCTTTGGTTGCCGTATTTGTTTTTATCCACAAAAAGTGAGCGTGCTACGGGATTTTTATATCCAAGTTTTACGCAGTCAAGTTTGGAGGGATTTGTATATTTGCAACCCTTTTTTATCGCCACGCATAGTTTTTGGGATATGACGCTAACGCCACAGATTCGCTTTTCGCGGGGATATGGCGGTAATTTGGAGTTGCGATTTGTGGATTTGCAAAATAAGTTGTTTTATTTTAATGCGGGATTTTTTGATAATTTTCATAAATATATGGTGAAAAATCAAGTGCAAAATAAATATATTTATGGATTCAACTTTAATCACGAGCGGCGCGGGATTTTAAGCGAATTTTTTGATGGATATAGCGATGGATTATATTTAGACTTTCGCTTTATGAATGATGTGGATTATATTCGCTTGCAAGACGCAGAGAACACAGATATTGAAAATCGTATCCAAACTTCAAAGGCAAATTTTTTTGGCACAAAAGGCGAGCATTACGCGGGATTATATTTCAAATATTTTTTAGACTTGCAAAGTCCTACAAATGACGCCACCTTGCATACTTTGCCGCATTTTCAATACCATAAATACACTTCTCAGCTTGGCATTAGCAATCTTACATATTCAATCGATGCAAATACCAAAAATATTATGCGCTATCGCGGGTTTGGATATGTGGATAATAGTGTGCGTGTGCCACTAAACTTTCACTTGCCGATTTTTGGCGGATATGCTACGCTTGGGGCGAGTGTGAGTGCAAATGCCGGAGTTGTCACGCTAACTCGCGCAGATAAATTAAGCGAAAAAATTAAGCAAAATAAGACAAGCAACTATTTTAGCGCGAACTATGGATTTTTCATTGCAAGTGATATTGCAAAGCATTATAATAAATTCTTTCACGCGCTAAATTTTAAAGCAGAAGTTACAAATCCGCTTTATTCTTACAAAGATGATGAAAATAATATCCTAAATGCTGAATCTGCCGCCACAGACGCCGAACTTTATCCGGCGTTTAAGTCAAATACGATTTTTAGCGATGTAAAACCATCGCTTCGCTTGGGATTTTCGCAGTATTTTTTTGATATCGATGGGGGAGAAATATTATATCATCGAATGTCGCAACTCGTGGATTTAGGCGATGGTTTGGAGGATATTGAGCGATTTAGCTCTCTTCGAAATGAAATTGGATTTAATATTTTTGATAATATCAGCGTTTCAAATACGCTTTCATATTCGCATAAATTTCAAAATTTAGATGAAATCTCATTTTCAATAAATGCGCGATATGGGTATTTTCAAGGGAGCGCGACTTATTATTTACGGCAAAAATTCGATGGCAATTATAAAGAGTGCTTAGATGGCGCGTGTGTGGAGACTACGGCAAATTTTTTGCGACTAAAACTAGCGCACGACTTTGAGTATTTCTCACTCAAAGGCGATGTTGGATATGATTTCAATCAAAATTATTTAAGAGATTGGAATGTGAGTATTTCAAAAGATATTCGTTGCTTTGGCATTGGACTAAAATTTGCAAATGAGATTACGCCCATTTTAACAAAAGAAGGGGCAAAATCTATCACAAATCGCTATATTAGTTTGGAGTTTAGATTCGTGCCACTGACTTCAACTAGCATAAAATATAATTTCAAAGAGAGCGTAAGAAGCAATGATTGATAGGGTTTATGAAAAGTTTGAAAATAGAAGCGATGCGCTAAATAAATTGCTTGATAAAACGCCAAGTGCGGAGTTTGAGAAAAGCGGGACGATTTTAGTGGCAATTAGTGTTGGCGGACTTTTTAATGCAAGTGAGATTGCAAGGCGATTTAATGTGCCATTTGATTATTTATTTAGCGAATCGATTTTTGCGCCAAAAAATAATGAATGCGAAGTGGCGATAGTTAGCGAAAATATGGATATTGCGATAAATAGCGCGCTTGTGCAGTCCTTTGGCATAAGTTATGATTTTATTTACGGCGAAGCAAAAAGGCGATATGATGAGAAGATTTTGCCTGATATTTATAAATATCGCAAGGGCGAAAATATCAGCGCGCTTGATAAATGCAATGTGATTTTGGTTGATGATGGCGTGGAGAGCGGACTTAAAATGAGTGTGGCAATCAAAACTTGTAAGAAAAAGTTATGTAGCACCATTCGCATTTTTACGCCACTAATCGCAGAATCTACGCTTTTGCAGTTAGAAAACGCGGTGGATAATATTTTTTATGTGTATGCGCCAAAGCACTTTGTGGATACGGAGCATTATTACAAGGACTTTGGCAGCGTAGATTCTGCGTTTGAAGCGTTAAATGACAAATTTAAAGGGAGATAAAATGGAGATAGTTTTAGAAAATGGCGAGATTTTAGTAATTGATGAAGTCGCAAAAAAGGCAAATGGAGCGATTTTGTTGCGTAAAGAAAAGGCAGTGATTTTAGCGGTGGTGGCGATGGATTCAAAAATTGAAGGCGACTTTTTGCCCTTAACCGTGCAATATATTGAGAAGTCTTATGCAAATGGCAAAATCCCAAGCGGATTTTTAAAGCGGGAGGGCAAACCTAGCGATTTTGAAGTGCTTACTTCGCGACTAATTGATAGAAGTTTGCGTCCGCTTTTTGCTAAAAATTTTCGCTATCCGTTGCAAATTAGCGTGTTTGTGCTAAGTGGCGATGAGAGTTGTGATTTGCAAGTTTTGGCGTTAAATGCGGCGTCTATGGCACTTTATATTTCAAATATCCCGATAGATTCTGCGGTGAGTGCGATTCGCGTGGGACTAATCGATGATAATTTTGTGATAAATCCGCCAAATATCGCAGAATCTACAATCGATTTATTTGTCGCTGGGAGCGAGAATATTTCGATGATTGAGTTTAAAAGTAATTGCGATTCACTATGTGAATCAAAGATGATTTGCGCGCTAAATTTGGCAAAAGAAAAATTGAGTGCAAATGCAAAAATGTATGAAAACGCGCTGAGTGCGCATAAAAAAGCGCATTTGGATTTGGGGGATTTTGATTTGATAGATTCGGCGAATGTTGCGGATTGCGCGATAGATTCAGCGAATTGCGCGGATTTAGATTCGGCGGATTTAGATTTGGCATTTGCGAAAATTTCTAAAAATTATGGCAAAGATTTGGAGAATGTGATTCAAAAAATGGGCGAAAATAATGCGCCCCTAAATCTCTTAAAACGCCAAATCATCGCAGAATCTAAGTTTAGCGAAAGCGTGGTAGAAAAAATCGTGGCAAAATTTAAGCGAAATTTTATCCGCAATATGATTTTAAATGAGCGCATTCGCCTTGATGGGCGGAGATTAGATGAGATTCGCAAAATCTCTATCGCTACAAATATCTTGCCAAATGCGCACGGCAGCGCACTTTTCACTCGTGGCGAGACGCAAGTCCTTGCGGTTTGCACGCTTGGCGCAGAATCTGACGCCCAAATCGTGGATAATTTAGGCACAAAAAGCAAAAAAGAAAGATTTTTATTTCACTACAATTTCCCATCATTCTCCACAGGCGAGGCATATCCAATCGGCGCAGTAGGGCGCAGAGAGCTAGGGCACGGCAATTTGGCAAAACGCGCACTAGAATCATCGCTAAAATCGCACGGCGACAAAACCATTCGCATTGTAAGCGAAGTGCTTGAATCAAATGGCTCTTCATCGATGGCAAGCGTGTGTGGCGGGAGTTTGAGCCTTTTTGCGGCGGGTGTAACGCCAGAATTTTTAGTCGCGGGTGTTGCGATGGGGCTAATTAAAGAAGGCGATAAATACGCGATTTTAAGCGATATTACGGGGGTTGAGGACTTTGAGGGTGATATGGACTTCAAAGTCGCGGGAAATGAAAACGGCATCACCGCGCTTCAAATGGATATAAAGATTAGCGATGTTAGCGTGGAGATTTTAAGCGGTGCGCTAGATTCTGCGCGTGTAGCGAGACTAGCGATTTTAGAAAAAATGCAAAATGCAAAGGCACAAATCGTGCTAAATGACAATGCGCCAAAAAGCGAGAGTTTCTCCGTGCCACAGGGCAAAATCCCGCTTATAATTGGTAGCGGTGGCAAAAATATCAAGCGAATAATCGAGCGATTTGAAGTGAGCGTAGATATCGCCAAAGACAGCGGACAAATCACGCTTTTTGGCACAAATGTGGCGAATGTTGCGGAGGCAAAGGCGGAGATTTTGAAATGCGTAGATTTTGCGGCGGAGAAATTTGCGGTGGGCGAAAAATTTAGCGGTGTGGTAAAGAGTGTCGTGCATTTTGGGGTATTTGTGGAAATCAAAAATGGTGTCGATGGGCTGATTCACGCTTCAAAACTATCGCGCAATGGACTACATTTAGGCGATTTTAGCGAGGGACAGAGTGTGAATGTGGAAATCGTAGGGATAAATAATGACAAAATCGAGCTAGGACTTTAATGGTGCAATTTGTTCTGGGGTAATCATTTGCGTTGTTTTTATACAAAACTACGCTCAATGAACCCCAAGTTCTATTTCGCTTGTTTCGCATAAAAACAACGCAAAGCACTACCGCCATTACTCCGATTGTGATTCGTTGCACGAATCAACTTTAATAATTCGTCATTGCGAGATTCGACAACGCCAAATCAAAGCAATCCAAAAAAATAAAGCGAATCTCACCCCGCCCGTCATTGCGAGAAAATGCGTAGCATTTTCGTGGCAATCCAAATCACGCGAATCTACATACCATTATACAAATTACACGCGCCTTGATGCCCTAAATCACAAGCTTTGCCATATAGTTCTTTTGCCTTTACTGTGCTTTGTCTTGTCCCTTTGCCACGAAAATACAAATATCCTGCCAAAACGCACGAATCCGCAAAATCCACAGCACAACTGCGCTCAAACGCACTTAATGCCTTTTGATAATTCTGCACTACGCCTTTTCCTGCCCCAAATACGCCCCTGCCTTTCAAATATGCCTTGCCTAGCACAAAACAAGCGGTTTTTTGCATATTTTTGCTATTTGGTGTATTGCAATCTTTTTCCATAATGGGCGCAAAATCACTATTTCCGTCATAGTAATTCCAATTCCAAAAGACTAAATATGGTCGATGGTTACCCAAACTTACGGATTTTCTAAAATATTCTACCCATTTTTCATTATTTAGCTGCATATAAACAAGCACCCCTATATCGCAGCATTGCAAAATCCCATTTTCACATTCTTTTACACACGATTCCACGCTTGGCAATTTATTTACTATCGCTTTGCATTCGCTAATATCCCCATTTACGCATTTATTAAATCTTTCCTCCATTGTCGCACCAAAGCCAAAAGTTGCAATTATCACAATGCCAAAAACTATCTTTTTCATATTTGTTTCCTTATGGACACAGATAAAATGCGCCCACTTGGTCGTATTTATCCACGCTATATGAGCCTACCATAGGTATCATTGAAGTGGTTGTGGTGGTGGCAGTGCCATAGCCACTAGCCCAGCCACCTGAGCCGTAAGCATTTGCATTCATATTTGTGCTAGAAGTGCTGGTAGATGGCATCATATAGCTGTAAGTGCCTCGCTCTGTGTTTGTATATACTGCAAGGCGGATATAGTAATTTGCGCCTATGTTTTTGGCGTGTCTTTTTGCCTCGCTCTCACTGTGTATGCCACCATTAAAGCTAGAAATGCCTATTAGTAGGCATTCATACTCTGCCTCTAGCATATCTCTATATGCGATAAACTGCTCAGCGTTATTTAAAAACACTTCGGGGGCTAAATCATCTACAAATTTTCCGCTAGATTTCGCAATCTTTACTTGCTCATCTGTCATAACAGGCTTGTAAAATTCGGCAAATCCACTACTTCCACAGCCTACAAATAAAAATGCGACTATTGCGCATAGAATTAGCGATTTCATTTTTTGGCTTTTGGTTTTGGAGATTCAACCAAAAGATTCAAATAAAGTCCCAATGCTGTGCAGTAAGGCTTTGCTCGTTCTGGCAAAGGCAAAACATTATAAAGTGCCACATTCACATACAAAGGCGGGACAACTTCTTTTAGAATTTCAACGCATTTGTCATAGCCACTATTTGATTCCTTTGAATTTGCCGAATCTGCTCCATAAACCGCCACGCTTAATAAAAGCAATAAAGCTAACTTTTTCATTATTTTGCCTCCTTGTTTTTAGGATTTAAATTTTCCAAAAGCTCTTTTTCCATTTTATGAATATGCTCTCGCGTTAGCCATAAAGCATAAAGCATATTTTCATAAACACGCTCATTGTCGTTTTTATCTTGCAGGGCATATTTAGCTGTTATGCTATTTAATGCCTCTTTGATAACCTCATTTATATCTTTCTTTTTTGCCATAGCTTCTCCTAGCACTGAATTTAAAATCGCACAATACTAGCTAATTTGATTTTTCTCAACTAGTTATAACTAGTTGAAATGCAATCGTGGCATATTTAAAATCTAAATCAAAATCAATAATAGCTAAAAAATAAAGGTGGCAAAACGCCCAATGCAAGAGGATTACCTAGAAAAAGCCCACAAAATCATAGGGCAAAATGTCAAAAACGCTAGGCAAAAAGCTGGACTAACGCAACTGCAACTAGCCCTAGAAATAGGACACAAAAGCGTTGGGCTAGTCTCTTGCGCAGAAATCTATCACAAAAAACAGCACTTCAATATCGAGCATTTACTAAAAATCGCAATCGTCCTAAATGTCAGCGTGGAGGACTTTTTCAAAGGTTTAGATGAGATAAAATAGTGTGATTTTCGCAAAATTTTTCGCAGAATCTTGCGTGATTTTGGCGTAGATTCTGCGAATCACATAAAAAAATGCCGAATCTTTTTCGCAGAATCTAGTGTAAAATCTAATAAAAACGCAGAATCTTTACGCATTTTCACACAAATTTTCAAAAATTTTGCAAAAATAAGTGAAATTTTATTTTGATTTTGCAATAATTGCGCCTATCAAAGTTTTGAGTAAGTAGGGAGATGAATCCGAACGGCAGGGCTTTGAAATACTTTAATTATGGAGAATTGAGATGAAAAAGTTTCTTTTTTTGTTTTTGGCTTGTGTGGGCGTAGCGTGTGCGAATGATGGTCTTGGCACTGAGCTAATCAAGGCGTATTCTGCGATGGGCGCGGTTATCGGGCTAGGTATTGCGGCACTTGGTGGCGCGATAGGTATGGGAAATGCGGCTGGTGCGGCGATTTCAGGTATGGCGCGAAATCCGGGCATCGGCGGAAAGCTATCCACTACGATGTTTATCGCTATCGCGCTAATCGAAGCGCAGGTTATTTACACGCTAGTTATCGCAATCATCGTGCTTTACGCAAATCCGCTGTTGTCATAAGTGCGCTTTGTAGATTCGCGTGAATTTTGGATTCGCGTGAATCTAGGCGGATTTTAGCGGTTGTGGTGGAATGGTAGACACGCCATCTTGAGGGGGTGGTGAGGCGACTCGTGCGAGTTCAAGTCTCGCCAACCGCACCAAAAATTTGGGATTTTTAAATCTTTTTAAGATTCACACTATAAAGATTCGCATTTTGTGCGATATGTAATTTTTAAAACTTTATTTAGGCTTCGTTTGCGCCGGGGTGGTGAAACTGGTAGACGCGCCAGACTCAAAATCTGGTAGGGGCAACCCTGTGTCGGTTCAAGTCCGACCCTCGGCACCATTTTTAACAAAAATCATTTTTATAAATTTAGATATTTAAAGCAAAACGCAGAATCTATATAAAATCGCAGAATCTTACGCTAGATTCTGCGATTTTGCGGCGATTTTAGGAAATTTTGCAAATCACTCGCCAATCATCTTTTCAATCGCTTTTTTATCCTTACTCCACCCTTTTTCACACACCACATTTAGGCTCAAAAATACTTTTCCACCGCTAAATTCTTCAATCTTTTTTCGTGCGTCTATGCCGATATTTTTGATTCGTTTTCCGCCCTGCCCTATGATGATTTTCTTTTGGCTTGTCTTTTCTGTGATGATTTCAGCGTAGATTTTGGTAAGATTTTCACTCTCTAATATCCGCAAAATGCGCACTTCGCTAGTGTATGGGACTTCTTTATTTGTGAAATTAAAAAGAGATTCGCGGATTTTTTCGCGGTAAATCTCGCGAATATGCGTAGAAGTTAGGATTTCGCTATCATACAAAAATGGCGAATTAGGCAAATGTGCGCAAATCGCACCAAAAATCTGCTCTAAATTCACGCGCTTTGTGGCAGAAATGGGGATAATCGCCTCAAATTTGGAGCTATATTTTTGATAAATTTCAAGCTTTTTTAGTAGATTCGCCTTGCTTGTTAAGTCAATTTTTGTCAGCAAAACAATATGTTTTTTATCGTTTGCAATCTCCAAAAACGCTTCATAGTGCGCTAAATCATCGCTTATCGGCGCAAGAAACGCCACAATGTCGCTAGATTCAATCGCCTTGTGGCTCTCATCAACCATAATGGCGTTTAGCAATTTTTGGCTTTTGTGAAGTCCGGGCGTGTCGATGAAAATCATTTGCGCGTTTTCGTGCGTAACGATTATATTGCATTGTTTGCGCGTGGCATTGACTTTGTGCGAAGTGAGCGCAAGATTTTCATTTATGAGAGCGTTTAGAAGTGTGGATTTGCCGGCGTTTGGACGACCGATGAGAGCAATAAATCCGCATTTGGTTTTATGCGCGTTGTCTTGTTGGCAATTTGCCTTTGGGTATGACAGATTCTGCGATTTTGTGTTAGATTCTGCGCTTTTTATTTGATTTGCAGAATCTGTGTAATTTTCGTCATTTTGATTTTTAGATTCGCTTGAATCTTCTCGCAAAAAGGGCTGCACCCCCCGCCCCGCTCCCCCTACGCGCCAAAAAGCAGCCGCTTTTTCGCTTTTAGGGGGAGTGCCTCGCTTTTCCGCTTCTAGCAAAAAATCGGCGGTTGCACTTCTGCAACCTTGCTCCCGATTTTTTGCACCACGAAGCGGGCGAGATTTGGTGCTGTCGCACGAATTATTTTTATCATTTTTGCTATCGCAAAAAATTGTGGATTGCTTCGGCGAATCTATCGAATCGCCTCGCAATGACAAAAAAACACTAGATTCTGCGAATCGCACAAAATCGTAGAATCTGTATTTAAAAACAATTCTAGTATTTTGCGGTGGAGATTTTGTATTTTTAAAATTTTTTGGGTGTGAGACTAGACTAGCGGTCTGCGAACGCCCAAAAAATTTTAAAAGTGCGAAAAATGCACCCAAAGACGAATTGCCATCAATCACAAAATATACCTCGTGCTATCGGCATTCTGTATGATTGAATCTAACTTTGATTCAATATCTTTTTTGCCTATTTTTATGCTCTGTCCTTTGAGATTTGGCGCATCAAAGCTAATGTCTTCTAACACCTTTTCGACAATAGTATGCAATCGCCTTGCGCCTATGTCCTCTGTCTTTTCATTTGCAATGTGGGCAAATTTTGCGATTGTCCGCAGTGCTTCATCGTCAAATTCTAACTTCAACCCCTCAGTTTCAAGCAAATAAATATATTGCTTAATTATGCTATTTTTGGTTTGAATCAAAATTTTATACAAATCGTCCTCGCTAAGCGAATCCAACTCCACGCGAATGGGGAATCGCCCCTGCAACTCGGGGATTAAATCGCTTGGCTTACTTAAATGAAACGCACCTGCCGCGATAAACAAAATATAATCCGTCTTAATTTGCCCATATTTCGTATCTACAAGGCTTCCCTCCACAATGGGGAGCAAATCGCGCTGGACGCCTTCTTTGTTTGGATTTTGCCGTGAGTTGCTGTTATCGCTTGCCGTTTTGTCAATCTCATCGATGAAAATGATTCCGCTTTCCTCTGCCTTTTTTACCGCTTCGATTTTCAGCTCATCGATATTTGTGATATTTTCCATCGCTTCGTTTTTTAGCAATTCTTTGGCGTCTCTAACATTTGTCTTTATTTTTTTAATCTTTTGTGCTTTGGGAAAAATCTCTACAATGCCGATATTTGGCATAGGAAAGGGATTTATCGGGGCTTCGGTGATTTCTACTTCGATTTCCAAATCATCAACTGCGCCAGATTTTACCTTTTGCTTCATTTTTTCAAAGCTGATTTTATATTCCTCTTTTTTGCTCTCACTTGCGGTATTTGGGAGCGGTGGGATTAGGTTGTTTGTGATTTTGGTTAGGATATAATCCTCCGTTTTATCGGCGTTTTTCTCCATATAATCAGACTTCACCAAATTCATAGACGCATTTACCAAATCTCTCACCATTGATTCGACATCGCGCCCTACAAAGCCCACTTCGGTATATTTACTCGCTTCGACTTTGATAAATGGCAGTCCCAAAATCTTTGCCATTCTGCGCGAAATCTCCGTTTTGCCAACGCCTGTTGAGCCTATCATTAGGATATTTTTTGGCATTATTTCATCTTGAATCTCTTTTGGCAACTGCATTCTACGATAGCGATTGCGAAGTGCGATTGCAATGGCGCGTTTTGCCTTGTCCTGCCCGATAATATACTCATCTAAATATTCTACAATCTCTTTTGGGCTTTTATTATCTCTCATTTTAACTCCAATATTTTTATGTTTGTGTTTGTGTAAATGCAAAGCTCACCTGCGATTTGCAAGGATTTTTCGACTAATTCGTGCGAATCCAAATTCGCATTGCGGTGCAACGCTCTTGCAGCGGATAGCGCGTAGTTTCCACCGCTACCGATTGCCGCAATCACGCCGTCCTCTGGCTCTACCACATCGCCACTTCCGCTTAAAATGTAGATTTTTGCGCGATTTAGGACAATCATCATCGCTTCTAATTTCCGCAAATATTTGTCCTTGCGCCATTCCTTGCTAAACTCCACCACCGAGCGTTCCAAATCGCCCTTTTTTGCCTCCAAAATCTTTTCAAACATATCAAATAGACTAAACGCATCTGCCGTGCTACCCGCAAATCCGCTTAAAATTTTCCCGTCATAAAGGGCGCGAATCTTTGTGGCGTTTGATTTTAATACGCAGTTGCCAAAGGTTACTTGCCCATCGCCACCGATAACGGATTTATCCGCCCCTTTGAATGCTAAAATGGTTGTCGCGTGAAACATTTTCAATCCTTATTTCGCAGAATCTAAAAAGTGCGAATTTTACAAAAACTCGCCTTAAAAAATGCGTAAATTTAGCAGAATTGCGATTTTTGTGCTATAATGCGCTTTATTTTGGTTTTCAAGGATTTCAAAATGGCAATAGCGTTAAATAAAAGCACCAAAATTTTGATAGATAATTTTATCGATAGGCATTTTCAGGGCGAAGATAAGGCGCAAATAAAGCAAGAAGCGTTAGAAATCGCAGACTCAATTTTAGAGCAAAGCAATAAAGATTTGGATAAATTATCCACAAAAGATGATATTGCGCTTGTAAAAAATGATATTGCGCTACTTAAAAATAACATTATCGAAGTAAAATATGAGCTGTTAAAATGGCTTGTTATGACGCAAATTGCGATTGCAGGATTGCTTATAGCGACTAAAATTATGTAAGATTTTGCTAGATTCTGTGAAATTTATTTTTGACCCACCCCCTAACCCCCTCCGCAATGGAGGGGGGAATATTTAAATTCGCAGAATCTAATGTTTTTCGCGCTAGATTCTGCGATTTTTTGATTAAATTTGATTGATTCGCAGAATCTACTCCGCGACTATATCCACCTTGCAAACCGCGTGAATCCCAAAGCCCAGCTTCAAATCTAACTCATAAATGCCCGTGCTTTTTATGGGATTTTTCAAATCCAACGCCTTTTTGTCAATGTCAATATTGAATGTTTCTTTAAAAGCCGCCGCAATTTCATCTTTTGTGATTGCGCCATAAAGTGCACCATTTGCGCCCACTTTTTTGCGAATTTCAAGCGTTAGATTTTGCAACTTTTTCGCCAAATCAATGAGTTCGCCCTTTAACTTTGCCTCTTCTTCAATGCGCTTTTTTTCTTGCGCTTTATAGCGATTGATTGTCTCATTTGTGGCGAGTTGCGCTAAATTTTTGGCGATTAAAAAATTTTTGCCATAGCCGTCTTTGACTTCGCAGACGCTCCCTGCCTTGCCTAAACCTTTGACATCTTTTAAGAGTAAAACTTTCATTTTTTGCCTTTTTTTGCTAAAAATTTTAATATAATTGCGAAATTTTATCACAAATTTTAAGGTTCGTTGTGTATTTTTTAAAAGTGCTTCTCTCCGCCCTATTTTGCGCTGTTGCATTTAGCGCGTGTGCGTCAATGGGCGATGTTGCGAAGCTAGAAAATCTCTACTACCAAACGCAGGATTTAGATTTAGCCTATAATTACGCCAAAAAATACAGCGAAGATGACTTTTTGTGGGCGTTACAAAGTGGGATTTTGGCGTATCAAATGGGCGATTTTGCGGGGGCAAATGTTTATTTAGATTCTGCGGAGGGATTTTTTGAAGGCACAAGTGGCGAAAACGCCTTTAACAGCGGATTTAAAAGCTTTGCAAGTATCATTATAAGCAATGGAATGTTTGAATATAACGGGGCGTTTTTTGAAAGCGTATTTGCAAATCATTACAAGGCATTAAGCGCGATAATGACGGGCGATTTTGCAAGCGCAAGGGTTGAGTTTAACCGCGCAAATGATAGACATCGCCGCGCAAAGGATTATTTTAGCGATTATATTTTGGCAAGGGATGAGAGCATAAGGCAGAGTGCGGGCGAATACGGGCAAGAAACGGATGGCGTAAATGTCGCGCAAAGCTATGATTCAGCACTTTTGCAATACAAAGAGCATTATCAAAATTTGCGCGCTTATAAAGCATTTGAAGGTTATGTAAATCCCTATATTAGCTATGTTTCGGGCATTTTTTTCTTATCGCAAAATGATTTTGAAAAAGCGCAAAATTTGCTTAAAGAATCTTATGCAATCACAAATCAAAAGGCGATTTTAAGCGATATCAAAATCGCAGAATCTCGCAAAAAAGGCAACAAAAAGCGATATTCGTGGATAATCATCGAAGAAGGGCAAATCCCTAAAAAAGAAGAAATCCGCTTTGATTTGCCGTTATTTTTTGTGAATTCTAGCGTTTTGAGTTTTAATATCGCATTGCCTGTTTTGCGTGAAAATTACGCATATAGCACAAATTATAATGCGAAATCCACGCTAGATTCAGCGAATCTAAAAGCGTTTGAGATTGCCGACATTTCGCCACTTTTAAATAACGAATTTGACATAGAATTACCCTACATCATTTTCACTTCGCTTTTAAGCTCGTCCTACAAGGCATATTTGCAATATTTTTTGGGAGAGAAATTAGGCATTTTTGGCTCGCTTGCAGGGGCGATTTTTAGCTATGCGAGCACAAGGGCGGATATTCGCAGTGTGCGCATTTTGCCCTTGCGATTTTATATTTTGCGAGTGGAGAATAAGGGCGATTTTGCGCTATTTAATGGTGCGGTGAAATTAGGCGACTTCGCACTAACAAAATGCGAAGATTTATGCGATAAGAGCGATAATCTAATTTACATTCGCGCGATAAAAAATGATATAATTAGCATTTTATTTCACAAATTAAATGGAGAAAGCAAATGAAAAAATTGCTATTTTTTGGCGTGTTTGCGCTATTTGTCGGGTGTGCGGATAAGGTGGAGTATGTGGATTTGGCAAAGTCGGGCGAATTCACAAGTAGCGGATTAGACTATCACGATATTCAAAATGCCGCCGATGGCGCGATTACATCGCTTCTAAAAAGTCGCTACGCAAAAAATATCGATAAACCCAAAGTGCTTGTGATTTCAGATGTCATAAACGACACAATGCAGCATATCGACACAGCGCAGCTCACACGCAAAATCACGCGCGAAATGCGGAATAGCGGGAAATTTATCCTATCTCTTGCGATGGGCGCAAGTGGCGATAAAATGATTCATACCGCACGAAAAGCGCGAGACAACGATGAATACAATCAATACACCACAATCGAAAAAGGCGAACTCATCGCGCCGGAGTTAAGTTTGTCAGGCAAAATTATCCAAAAAAATACCAAAATTTCAAGTGGCAAACAACGAATTGATTATTATTTTTTGCTAACTTTGAGTGATTTGAAAAGCGGACTTGTGCTGTGGGATGATGAGGTGAATATAATAAAAGTAGGAAGCAACAAAAATGTCGCGTGGTAAAATGCAATCGTCTTTTTGGCGATTTTGCGGGATTGTTCGCACTCAACTGCTTAATGGACTTAAATGTCCTATTTTCGCAGTTTCGTGCTCCAAAACCCACAAAATCGCCTAAAAATACTTCTGCATTTGATTTTTATAATCCGCCATTACTTCGATAGTTGCTTTGCTCCACTCGCACAACCCCAAAAATTCATCCACAATACTATAATTTGCTAGATTCTGCGAATCGCAGAATCTAATAAATTTTGTCATTTTGAGCGTAGCGAAAAATCTCCGTCATTGCGAGATTCTGCGAATGCAGAATCGTGGCAATCCACAAAATAATTATTTAGATTCTGCGATTTTCGTGCGAGATTCTGCGTTTCGCAGAATCTAGTGTTTTTCGTCATTGCGAGAATTGCGTAGCAATTCGTGGCAATCCATAAATTAAAAAAATAGATTGCTTCGTTGTTTTCGATTCGCTCAAACTGCCTCGCAATGACGGAGTATTCGCAGATTCTGCGATTTTCGTGCGAGATTCTGCGTTTTAAACATTTCGCAGAATCTAACCAAAAATTCGCAGAATCTCTCGCCAAATTTTAAGCATTTCGCAGAATCTACCACTAAAATTTCGCCATTTCGCAGAATCTAAAAATCTTTTTGCTAAAATATCGCTTTTTTTCAAAATCCACGCCAAAAGGTTGCATTTGTTAGAAATTTTGCAATTACAATTCATCCAAAACGCCCTAATCATCGCAGTTCTCATATCCATCTGCGCGGGGATTATCGGCACGCTAATTGTCTCAAATAAAATCGTCTTTTTAAGCGGTGGCGTGGCGCATAGCGCATTTGGTGGCGTGGGATTGGCGCTATATTTTGGATTTCACACAATGCTTGGTGCTTCGCTGATGGCGGTTTTAATGTCGCTAATTTTGCTTTATTTTGTGCTGTTTAGAAGGCAAAATATCGATAGTTTCATCGCGGCAAGCTGGGCGTTTGGCGTGGCACTTGGCATTATTCTAATCGATATTACGCCCGGATATGCGGTGGATATCACAAGTTATCTTTTTGGCTCGATTTTGGCGAGTGGAAAAGAAGATATTTGGATAATTGGCATTTATGATTTGCTACTTTTGGCGTTTGTTTTTGCCTATTGGAGGGAGATTTTGAGCGTTTCGTATGATGAAGTTTTTTGCAGGTTGAAGGGCGTTTATACGCGCATTTTTCTTTGCGTCATTTTTATTTTTATCTCGCTTGGCATTGTGATGACGATGAGCGTGGCGGGGATGATTTTGGTATTAGCGATTTTAAGTATCCCATCTTATATCGCCTTTATGTTTGCAAACTCACTAGCAAAAATGATGGTGTTTGCGGGGATTTTATCGCTAATTTTTATCATTAGCGGGTTTGTGGTGTCGTATTTGTATGACATAAGTATCGGCGCGTGCGTGGTGATGAGCGCGATTTGCGGGATGATTTTAGCGCAAATTGTCAAATTTATTTTAAGGAAAATATGATGGATAATGTAGAAAAAAAGTCGCTTCGTGCGATAAAAATCGCTGTTTTTGCGGTGGCGGTGAGTTTGATTTTGGGGATTTTTAGTCTTTGGGTGGTGCTAAATCAAGTGACAATTAGCGTAGGTATCGATAAAAAGTTGATTGAAATGGAAGCGCGACTAAAAAAATTAGAAAGCGCAGAATCTCACAAAATCGCAGAATCTAGCGCAGATTCTGCGAAATAACGCGCATTTTAATAAATTTGCAGAATCTAGATTCTACGAATTTAAATGAAATTTAGCGTAAAATATTATAATTTTTAGATTTGCTTTGGCAAATCGCTATTTTAAATCAAAGGACACAAAATGCAAGCACGACTTTTAAACTACCACGCCACACTTCAAAGCCTTATAAATCGTGGCGATGCAAATGAGCATTCATTTCGCACCGCACTTGAAAACTTACTAAACGCACTCAAACCCACGCAAGACATTCGCATAATCCACGAGCCAAAATCAAAAGAAGGGCAAGGCAATATTCGCCCTGATTTTAAGATTGTCCGCCAAATGCCACAAGAAAAAGGCGGCTATGAATCGCTTGTAGGTTTTATTGAATGCAAAAACTTTGGCGCGGATTTATCACCCCTTGTCAAAGGCAAACAAATCGCAAAATATCTATCCGTCTGCCATAATATTATTTTGACAGATTACAATCGATTTATTTTGCTCTCTTACGGCAAGATTATCGATGATTTGGTGCTTTTTGATAACCTTGATTCGCCCCAAAATACCCCAAATCAAGCCAAACTCATCGAAAAATCCACGCGATTTTCGCACCTTTTGGGCGCGTTTTTTGACACGCTTGTAAGCATAAAAGAAAAAGATGAATTAGTCAAAATATTAAGCACACAGAGCTTTTATTTAAGTAGTGTGATTTTTGAAGCGCAAAATACGGATTTACCATTCAATCAATCCTTTGGCAACGCCTTTGATGCGTTTAGAAATTTAGAAAATACTGCCGTAGAGCCGATAGAATTTTGCGATATTTTGGCGCAAAGTATCGTTTATGGTATGTTTGTGGCACATATTGATAGTGAGCGATTTGACATTGAGCGATTGCCATTTGGGTGCTTTGCTTCGCTTTTGCCACAACATTTTGCCGTGCTAAAAGAATTTATTTGGTTTTCTTTGCCACCTATTTCATTGCCTAGCCCTATTGTCTATGCTATTAGCAATATCACCAAAGCCATCGCACTTATCGACAAACCAAGCCTTGCGATTAGCTTTCAGCGTGAGATTAGCGAGATTAGCATTTATCTTTATGAGGATTTTTTAAAGGCGTATGATGACTTGCGCGGAGAGCAAAAGCGCAAAGAAGGCGGCGTTTTCTACACGCCCGAGCCTATTGTGGATATGATTACGCGCTCTATAAATGAGCTACTAAAAACACATTTTGGCAAATCTTTTAGCGATGAATGTGTGAAAGTGCTTGATTTTGCCACAGGGACAGGGAGCTTTTTGGCAAAGGTTTTTGAGATTATTTTGGCAAATCAAAGTGCGGTTTTCACAAAGCAAACTATCATAAATAAGTGTTTTAGGGATATTTATGGCTTTGAGATTAGCTTTGTCCCCTATATCGTGGCACATTTGAAGTTAAGCTCACTTTTGAAAAATAAAGGATTTAGCGATTTTAGCGAAACACAAAAATTTCAAATCTACCTTACAAATACGCTTGATTTGGATAGGGCACGCGATACAAATCACTTGCTTGTGCCATTTATGCACCTAAAAAATGAGCGCGAAAAATCCTTGCAACTCAAACACAAAGAGGATTTGCTAGTGATTTTAGGAAATCCGCCGTATAATGTGAAGTCCAAAAATAAAGGCACAGAGATTTTGCAACTTTTAGATTCATATAAAATGGGCTTAAATGAGCAAAATATCCAACCGCTAGATGATGATTATATAAAATTCATTCGATTCGCGCAGTGGAAACTTTTAGAGCAAAACAAAAATTATGGCATTATGGGCTTTATCACAAATAATTCATATCTAAATGGGCGCACTCATCGCAAAATGCGCGAATCTTTGGCAAAAACATTCGATGAAATTTATATTTTAAACTTGCACGGCGACAACAGCGAAAACAAAAACGACAAAAATGTCTTTGACATTCGCGTAGGTGTTTGCATAAGCATTTTTGTAAAATATGAATCCTCCCCCTCCCTTGCGGAGGGGGACAAAGGGGGTGGGTATAATTTAGCCCAAATCCACTACTTCTCCACAAAAGACAACGCAATCTTGCGCCGAGCAGACAAATTTGCACTATTAAATGACATTGCAAACAACGGACTAAAAACTATCAAATGGAAAAAATTAAAATTAGATTCGCCATATTTTTGGTTTGTGCCAAAGGATTTTAGCAATGCCGAATATGAAAACTTTTGGGCGTTAGCAAAGGATAAGGCATTAGGCGAATCAAAAGGGATTTTTGAAAATTTTAGTAGCGGAATCAAAACTTCGCAAGATAAAATTTGCATATCTTTTAAAAAGCTCACTATGGAGGCAATAATAAAAGATTTTATAGATTTGGATTGTGAGAAAATAGCAAAAAAATATAAAATCAAAAATTCGGCACAATGGAGCATAGAAACAGCAAAAGCTGATATTGTCGCAAATGTGGATTGCTTCGATTCGGCAAGTGCTGAATCTCGCAATGACAAATCGCCTACCCCGTCATTGCAAGGGAGCGAAGCGACCGAAGCAATCCAAAATAAAATCCAAAAAATCGCCCATCGCCCCTTTGATGGACGCTACACTTTTTATAGTGGCAAACAAGGCTTTTTAGGACGCCCACGATTTGATACTATGAAGCATTTTTTAAATAAAGAAAATTTAGGGATTTGTTTTCCAAAAACTTGTTTGAATCCGAACTTTGATTATGGATTGATTATTGATAAAATTGCAGATGTGGCGTTAGGTGGCACAAATACAGGCTCGGAGACTTATATCGCGCCTTTGTATTGCTATGATTCAAACCTAAATGGAAACTCTAAAACGCCAAACTTCACGCAAGAATTTAGCGAATTTAAAGCAAAGCACAAAGTTTTAAAATCTAAAAGCCCAAAGCAAATTTTGGCATTTATTTATGCAAATCTCTATAACCCCGCATATCGTGCAAAATATTTAGAATACCTAAAAATCGGTTTCCCGCGAATCGACTTTGAGATAAGCCAATCAAAGTTTGAATCTCTTGCAAATTTAGGGCAAAATCTCATCGACTTGCATTTGATGAAAACAATCCCGCAGGACAAAAGCATAGATTTAGTTTTCCGCGCAAACGCGAATAAATCAAACCCAAATTTCACGCTTGAGAAGCCAAAATATGAGCCAAATCAAAACAAGATTATTTTAAACGCAGATTTGGAGATAGTGGGAGTGAGTGCGGAAGTGTGGGACTACACGATAGGCGGGTATAAAGTGCTAGATAAATGGCTAAAATACCGCGCCAATGATAAAAATGGCGCAATCACGCTAGAACAAAGCGACTTTACACATATCCTAAATGTCGCCAAAATCCTAAAAGCCACCATTGCGATTCAAGCCAAACTCGCGGAAATTTAGCGGATTAGATTCTGCGAAATGACGCGCATTTGGTGGGTGAGTGCTAAAAAGTCGCCTTGATGAAAGCAAATTAGCGTTACGCCAAATTTTTGTGCGAAGCGAATGGTGCTAAATGCGGGTTTTTCAGCACAAATGATAAAGGTGCATTTTTGTAAAATTAGGATTTTTAAGGTTTCGATATCGATTCGAAAGTTTAAGAAAATCGTGGCGTCTAATAAATTGCCTTTGCCTTCGCTTAAATCTAATGCTTTGCCGATTGCCTTATAAATGGCGTTTTTGGGGTTTGTGTCAAAGGATTGAAAAAACGCAGAATTTGTGCTATTTTGTGTCATTCTGAGCGAAGTGTAACGAAGCGAAGAATCTCTATTATTTTTTTGAGATATTTCGCTTCGCTCAATATGACAAAAATTTTTAGATTCTGCGAAAATGCGGACAAAAAACGCAGAATCTAACTTTGCAGAATCTACCCACCCCCTAACCCCCTCCGCAAGGGAGGGGGGATTTTTGCGTGAATCCACCGCAAGAACTTTCGTAGATTCTGCGTTTTTAAAATTCACGCTTGAATCTACAAAAAACCCGCGATTTTTCTCCAAAAATTCGCTTGAAATTTTCGCCCGTGAGCCATTAAAGGGCATTACAACTCTATCGCGTTCGATTTTTTTGTCATTTATCTCAATTTGTTCGCAACTTTGAATAAAGTCTTTTTGCGATAGGTGCGATAAAATCTCATCTTTTGACAAGGGCGAATCTATGTAAAAAACATTATCCACTCGCCTAAAATCCACGCTCAATCCAAATGCGCCAAAATACCCCGCCACAAGGTGCTCCAAGTCATAATCTAACGCAAAAAATGTGATTTTGATTTCTTCTAAATTCGCGCATTTTACAATTACGCTAATCTCAATATCATTCAAAAACGCAGAATCTACCGCAGATTCTGCGTTTTTTAGCGATTTTACTTTGATTTTTTTAAGTAGCATTTTGCCCCCATTTTGCAAAAAAATAAAAATATTTTGCAATTTTAAGCAAAAAATCCTAATAGATTATTTTATAATTTCAAAATTTTATTTTTTGAAGGGGAGCGCGATGAAATACATTAAGTTTTTTAGCGAGTTGAATAACAAGGATGTGCCGATTGTCGGGGGCAAAAATGCGAGTATTGGAGAGATGTTTCAAGAGCTGATTGGGGTTGGCATAAAAGTGCCAAATGGCTTTGCAATCACAAGTGAGGCGTATTGGTATTTGCTTGATTCAGGCGGGATACGGCAGAAAATTAAGGATTTGCTAGATGGCGTGGATGTCTCTGAAATCGATGTGTTGAAGGCGCGTAGCAAGAAGATTCGCGAGTTAATTTTCACTACGCCTTTCCCAAAGGACTTGAAAGATGAGATTTTGGAGGCGTATTCGATACTTGGCAAAGAATACAATATGAATACCGCCGATGTCGCCGTGCGAAGTAGCGCAACGGCGGAGGATTTGCCTGATGCAAGTTTTGCGGGACAGCAAGATACTTTCTTAAATGTGCGTGGGACGCAGAATCTAATCCATTATGTGAAATCCTGTATGGCTTCGCTTTTTAACGAAAGAGCCGTTAGCTACCGCGCGTCTCGTGGCTTTGACCATTTCAAAATCGCGCTATCTGTGGGAGTGCAAAAAATGGTGCGAAGCGACATAGGCGCAAGTGGTGTAATGTTTAGCATTGATACAGAGACAGGATTTCAAGATGCGGTGTTTATCACGGCATCGTGGGGACTTGGCGAAAATGTCGTGGGAGGCACGGTAAATCCTGATGAATTTTATGTATTTAAGCCCACTTTAAAGCAAGGCAAACGCCCTATTATTAAAAAAGAGTTAGGCAAAAAAGACATAAAAATGGTTTATGCCCCAAGCGGAGCGGAACGCCCTACGCGCAATATCCCTACGACTATCGAAGAATTGAGTAGCTTTTCAATCACCGATGAGGACATTTTGACTTTAGCGCGGTATGCGATTTTAATCGAAGAGCATTACACAAAAGAAGCGGGAGAATATCGCCCTATGGATATGGAGTGGGCAAAGGATGGCAAAAGCGGCGATATTTTCATAGTTCAAGCGCGTCCTGAAACCGTGCAAAGCCAAAAGCACAAGAAAAAAGTCGCAAATCGCATTGAAAAATACAGCTTCAAAAAGCCTGTGGATAAGATTCACACGCTCGTGCAAGGAATGGCAATAGGCGATAAAATCTCACAAGGTAAAATCAAAATTATCCAAAACATCGAACATATGGGGGAAATCAAAGAGGGCGATATTTTGGTAACCGACAATACCGACCCAGATTGGGAACCAGCAATGAAAAAAGCCGCCGCAGTTATCACAAATCGCGGTGGGCGCACTTGCCACGCGGCAATCGTAGCACGGGAAATCGGCGTCCCAGCGATTGTAGGGGCGACAGGTGCGACTGAAAAACTCGCAAATGGCATAAAAGCGACCGTTTCTTGCGCAGAGGGAGAGCAAGGATTCGTGTATAATGGGCATTTTGACTTTGATATTGAAGTGGAGGATATTTCGGATTTAGGCAATACCAAAACCAAAATCTATATGAATGTAGGCAACCCTGAAAAGGCATTTAGCTTCGCGCAGTTGCCAAATAATGGCGTGGGATTAGCTAGAATGGAGCACATTGTCATAAATAGCATAAAGGCGCACCCTGTGGCGTTAGTGGATATGCAAAATGGCAAAAAAGATGTGCAGGATTTTGAAGCGATAAAGCAAATCATAAGCGGATATGACACGCCAAAGGACTTTTTCACAGGCAAAATCGCCGAAGGCATAGGAATGATAGCCTCCGCATTTTACCCAAATCCCGTGATTGTGCGCACTAGCGACTTTAAGACAAACGAATATCGCAATATGATAGGTGGTGCGCCTTATGAGCCACACGAGGAAAACCCGATGCTTGGCTATCGCGGGGCGAATCGATATTATTCAGACATTTACCGCACGGCGTTTGAGTGGGAATGTCAGGGATTAGCGCGTGTGCGTGATGAAATGGGGCTTACAAATATGAAAGTTATGGTGCCATTTTTGCGCACACCAGAAGAAGGCAAAAAAGTGCTAGAAATTATGCGCCGAAATGGGCTTGAATCAGGCAAAGACGGGCTTGAAATCTATGTGATGTGCGAATTGCCTGTAAATGTCATTTTAGCAGATGAGTTTTTATCGCTATTTGATGGCTTTTCAATCGGCTCAAATGACTTAACACAGCTCACTTTGGGCGTGGATAGGGACAGCGAATTAGTAAGCTCGATTTTTGATGAGCGCAATCCAGCAATGTTAGAAATGTTTAGACGCGCAATCGCTGCGTGTAAAAAGCACAAAAAATATTGTGGCATTTGCGGACAAGCCCCCAGCGACTACCCAGAAATTGCGGAATTTTTAGTCAAAGAGGGCATAAGCTCCATTTCGCTAAATCCAGATTCAGTTATATCCACTTGGCGCGTTGTTGAGAAGTTAGAAAAGAGTTTGAAAAAATAGATTTTTTAGATTCTGCGATTCGCAGAATCTGCCCCAAAATCAAGGCAAAATAATGCTTTTAATCGATAGTTTTAGAGACAAAGACAAAATTTTTGGCATTCTTAAAAAGATTCGCGCCGAATCTAAAAGCCTAAAATCACAGCTCAAAATTATGGAAGTTTGCGGTGGGCACACGCATAGCATTATGCGCTATGGGCTAAATAAACTGCTCCCGCCAAATATTGACTTTATACACGGACCGGGTTGCCCTGTGTGTGTAATGCCAAAAAATCGCATAAATGAAGCCTTTGACATTGCGATGCAAAAGGGCGTGATTTTGCTAACTTTGGGCGATATGATTCGTATCCCGTCCTCCAAAGGTAGCCTTGCAGAAGCGCGTAGCAAAGGCGCAGATGTGCGATTTCTCTACTCGCCACTTCAAGCATTGCAAATCGCAAAGGACAATCCGCACAAAAAAGTAGTATTTTTTGCAATCGGCTTTGAGACGACAACGCCGATGACTACGGCTTTGATTGAGCGCACAATACAAGAAAATATCAAAAACTTATATTTTCACATAAATCACATTTTGGTTGTCCCGCCCCTAAAAATTTTGCTAGATTCAGAGCCTTGCAACATTCACGCACTCATCGCCCCAAGCCATGTTAGCGTCATAAGCGGGGCAAAAATCTATGAAGAACTTTTATGCTACCAAATCCCTATCGTTGTGGGCGGATTTGAGCCGTTAGATATTTTGGATTCGGTGTTGCGAATCTTGCGCCAAAAAAATAAGGGCAAAGCCACGCTTGAAGTCGAATATAACCGCGTGGTTACGAGGGGGGGCAACGAAGTAGCGCAAAATCTAATAAATAAATATTTAGAGCCAAGAAAATCTTTTGAGTGGCGAGGACTTGGCGAAATCTCGCACTCCGCGCTAAAACTCCGCGATGAGTTTTCCGCACTTGATGCAGAGATAAAGTTTGCAGACATTATCGATAAGCGCAAGGTGGCGGATAACAAAAACTGCATTTGCGGAGAGATTTTGCGTGGGCTGAAAAAACCGCTTGAATGCAAGATTTTTGCAAAAGTCTGCACCCCGCAAAATCCCATAGGTAGCTGTATGGTAAGCAGCGAGGGCGCGTGTGCTGCATATTATAAATATCAGTGATTTTTATAAGATTTATGGTAGAATGCGCTTTTATTTTTAAAATTTAAAGGCAAAAAATGCAAGAAATTTTATCACTAAACAAAGATGAATCGCTACTTTTAGTTATCGACATTCAACAGCGATTAGCGCAAAGTATGGCACAAGATGAGTTTAGCGCAATGTTGCGTCAGACAAAGATTTTGATTGCAGGTTGCGACATTTTAGAAGTGCCGCTCTGGCAGAGTTTGCAATATGTAAAAGGGCTTGGGGAGAGCGTGGAGGGCTTGTTTGGCGAATCTAAACACAGCGATTTTGAAAAGCGCGTTTTTAGCGTGGTATATGAGGGCAGTCCGCTTTTGGCGCACCTAGCGCAAAATCCGCACATCACGCAAATCATCATTGCTGGAATGGAGGCGCATATTTGTGTGCTTCAAAGTGCAAGAGATTTGCTAAATATGGGTTTTGGCGTGGTTGTGGCAAGTGATTGCGTGATTTCGCGGAATTGCGCAAATAAGGCAAACGCGCTGTCTTTTTTGGCGAATTGCGGGGCGAGTGTGCTAAATACGGAGAGCATTTTATTTGATTTGCTAAAAGATTCGCGCTCACCGCAATTTAAGGCGATTTCGGCATTGATAAAATGATGGCGTTAAAAAAATAGAATTTTTAGGGGGATTTTATGCGAAAAATTATCAGTTTTTTGATTTTATGTGCCATAATTTTTGTGGGTTGCGATAAAAAGGCGGAGGATTTAGGCGTAGATTCTGCGATTATGCAAGATAATTTTGATTTTGGTGCGCTTAAAGTTGAAGCAGAGGCGCAAAATTTTGATTTATCCAAAATCACGCTTAAAAGCACAAAGGATTCAAATGCCACGCCACCGCAGATTAGCAAGTCGTTGGCAAAATTTTATTTGCTTGGTGGCGAAATCGATGGGCAGCAATCCACGCTATATCTCAAAATCTCATCTGCGCCTAATGAAAATCAAAATAATAGCATAGCATACATTTCAGGCAAAATCGTGCGCGGTGGGGAGATTTTCGCACTAAAAGGCGAAGTGGCACAAAATACAACGCAAAATATGGCACAAGATTCAAATCCCATAGATTCGCCCCAAAAAGCGCGAGATTCAAAGGTGGATTCAAAAGATTCAAAGGTAGATTCAAAGATAGATTCGCAAGATTTAAACGCGAATCTAGCGAATCCACAAACCATTCAACTTGAAATCACAAAAGATGGCGCAAACACAGCGCAAGATTCAAACAATCAAATCGCCCAAATTTTTGAAGCGCAAATCGCTAAAAATGGCGAGATTAGCGGACGATTCGCAAATAATGGATTTTTCAAAGAAGGCAAAAGCGTAGATTTCAAACTTGCGACAAACAAAATCAACGAAATTGCGATTTTTGGCGTAAGCGTGGCGCAAAAGCACATTGGCAAGGACTTTGATGGCACAAGCAAAGAGTTTAATTTCAACGCTTCGTTGCAGATTCCTATCATAGTGTCAAATAAGCTAAATTTTACGCTTGACAAAATAAATGCGCAGTTGCGCGATATAACGGATTTTAGCGAGTATGCAAATGCGGATGATTCGTTTAATTTTGATGGTATTTCAAACTTCAATGTCGCTTATATTGATGAAAAAGTGATTGTTTTTAGCAACTACAATTACATTTATAGTGGCGGTGCGCACGGCAATTACAGCGATGATGCGGTGGCTTTTGATTTAAGCAATGGAGCGCAAATCGCAAATGAGCCAAAAATCTTGTTAAAAGATGAAAATGACGCAAAATTAAAGACGATGATAAAAGAGCGATTGAGCGCGGAATACGGGGATAGTGTCGATGAAAATGCTATGCTTTCAAAATTTAAAATCACCCCAAATGGCGTGGAATTTTATTGGGGCATTTATGAAATTGCGCCTTATGCAGCTGGAATCATAAGCATTTATTTTGACTTTGCCGAACTTGCGCCCTTTGTGCGCGAAGATTCTGCGTATGCTTATCTTTTTAGCAAAAATAGCTAATAAAACGCAGAATCTGCATTAGATTCTGCGATTTTAAATTTTGCTAAACATAATTTATGTTAGAATTACGGATTTTTAAAATTTTGGGGAGAGTATGAGCACGGTTGCGACTTGGTTTTTACTTACGGCGTTTGTTTTGTTTGTCCTTTTTATGCTTACCAAAACCTTTTTTTATAAGCATATCGCGCAAAAAGAGGAAAAGACTTCTGCGTCTATCAAGCTGACATTGCACGAAGCAGAGATTTTGATTCGCAAACACCAGCTTCAACTGCAACGCGCTTTGGGGAACAACGACATTTTGACAGAGGAAATGAATACGATGAAAAACGAAATCAAAGCCCTAAAAGCGCGCAATTCGCAGTATAAAATCGAATGCGACAAGTATAAGACGCGAATCCGCGAGTTAGAGCAGAAAATCGAGGCGTTGCTATAATGCAAATTCGCAGAATCTAAACGCAAAATCTAAATAAAAGGAAAAACTATGGACTTAAACACATTGCAAAGCAAACTAAAATCCGCCATTAGAGATGTGCCCAACTTCCCAAAGCCGGGCATTTTATTCCGCGACATTACGACTATCATCAATAACGCGGAGGTTTTCGAGGATTTGATGACATTCCTTGAATCGCGCTACAAAAGCTACGGATTGGATTTTGTCGTGGGTATCGAATCACGCGGATTTATCTTTGGCGCAGCCCTTGCTTCGCGCCTAAAAATCGGCTTTGTGCCGATTCGCAAAAAGGGCAAACTCCCATATACCACGGTTAGCGAAAAATACGCATTAGAATACGGATTTAGCGAAGTTGAGATTCACATAGACGCATTTGGCGACAAAAAGGGCGCAAAAGTCCTGCTAATCGATGATTTAATAGCCACAGGTGGCACGGCAAAAGCAGGGATTAAACTAATCGAATCCATCGGCGGGACTTGCGTTGAAGCGTGTTTTATCTTGCGTTTGCTTGAATTTGATGCTGTTAGCGAAATTGAAAAAAGCACAAAAGTCTTTTGCGCGTTAGAATTGTAGGGATTTTCAAAGTGATTTAGGGCGAGTTTAAGGGCATTTAATGGAAGAATTTATCATTGAGCTATGGGATAAATATGTCGCTGACTTTGGTTATCTCATACTTTTTTGTTGGAGCATTTTGGAGGGCGAACTTGGGCTAATCTTTGCAGGAATCGCCGCTCACACGGGACATTTGAATGTCTTTATCGCCATTTTTGTCGCAGGGCTTGGCGGATTTGTGGGTGACCAAATTTATTTTTATATCGGGCGATTCAACAAAGACTACATTCAAAAACGCTTCAAAAATCAACGGCGCAAACTAGCTCTTGCCCACCTGCTCTTGCAAAAATACGGGTGGCCTATCATTTTTGTGCAGCGATATATGTATGGAATGCGGACGATTATCCCTATCTCAATCGGGCTAACGCGCTACAACGCGCTAAAATTTGCGATTATAAATCTCATCAGTGCTTGGATTTGGGCGGCGATTACAATCCTTTTGGCGTGGTTTTTTGGCGAACATATTTTAAATCTATTGCATTGGCTAAAATCTCACCCATACATATTACTTGTATTTTTGGCGACATTTTGTGGCGGTGTGATTTACTATTTCAAAACGCAAACAAAGCGCGTTGATAAGCGGTTAAACAAACTCGAAATCGAGTTAGAAAACAAACAAAATAAAATAAACGAAAGGACAAAAATATGATAAATTTAGTAGTGGCGACAAACGCAAAGGCGGACATTGAAGCGATTTTGGTGGATAAAAATAGCGCGATTGACAAAGCAACAAGCGCAATTTTCAAACTACAAGGCTTTGAATGCAAGGCAGGGCAGGGCATTTTTGTGGGCGATAAATTTTATCTTGGGTTAAGTGATTTTAGCGTAGATTCTGCGCGTGAGGCAGGTGCAAAACTTGTGCGCCACCTAAAAAACGCAGAATCTTTTAAGATTAAAGGTTTTGGTGATAGTGAAAAAAATTATGCTTTAATGCTTGGAATACTCTGTGGTGCGTATAATTTTGACACTTTCAAAACACAAAAAAGCAAAACAAATCTAAAAAAGATTTTTGTGCTAGATTCTGCGAAATATTGTGATTTGAAAAAAGCGCAGATTGTGGCAAAAAGCGTGAATTTAGTGCGTGAAATCGTAAATACACCCCCAGCGGATTGCACTCCAAAAGATTTGGCAAAAATCGCGGTGGATTTGGCAAAGGCAAAGGGTTTGACTTGCGAAATCGGCGATGAAAAATATTTACAAAAACAAAAGGCAAATGCGCTTTTGGCGGTGGCAAGGGCAAGTGTAAATCCTCCGCGACTAATAAAGCTAACTTATAAGCCCAAAAATCCAAAGGCAAAAATCGCACTTGTCGGCAAGGGGCTAACTTATGATACGGGAGGTTTGAGCCTAAAACCAGCGGACTATATGACTACGATGAAAGCGGACAAAGGCGGTGGGTGCGCGGTAATCGGTGCGCTTTGTGCGATTGCCGAACTTGCGCCAAATATCGAAGTGTGCGGAATCATAGGCGCGGTTGAAAACGCAATCGGCGGGGACGCTTACCGCCCCGATGATATTTTAAAAAGCCGCGAAGGCATAAGTATCGAAGTCAAAAACACAGACGCAGAAGGGAGGCTCGTGCTAAGCGACTGCCTATCATTCGCACAGGATTTAAAACCAGACTTAATAATCGACTTGGCAACGCTCACAGGCGCGTGTGTCGTGGCTTTGGGCGAATATAGTAGCGGGATTTTGGGCTATAACGAATCGCTAAAAGCAGAATTTGAAGCAATCGCGCTAAAAAGTGGCGAACTTTGCGCAAAACTGCCCTTTAATCGCCACTTAGAAAAACTAATCGAATCCAAAAACGCCGATGTCTCAAACTGCGCTTCTAGTCGCTATGGCGGGGCGATTACGGCGGGGCTATTTTTAGGGAAATTCATCCGCGATGAGTATAAAGACAAGTGGCTTCATATCGACATTGCAGGACCTGCATTTGTGGAAAAAGAGTGGGATATAAATCCTTATGGTGCGAGTGGTGCGGGCGTTAGAAGTGTGGTTGATTTTATTTTGGCGGTGGCAGATTCGGCTGTGAATCTAAAAAGCGCAAATCCAAAAAGCGTGAAAAATAGCGCGAATCTTACAAATAAAAAGTGCGAATCTAAAGCGCGTAAGGCAAAATAATGGGTTTAAGCGTAGGCATCGTAGGACTGCCAAATGTCGGCAAATCCACCACTTTCAACGCACTCACAAAGGCGCAAAATGCCGAGAGCGCGAACTATCCATTTTGCACTATCGAGCCAAATAAGGCGATTGTCCCCGTGCCAGATGAGCGAATCGCACAACTTGCCAAAATCGTCCAGCCTCAAAAGATTCAGCACTCTACTATCGAATTTGTCGATATTGCGGGGCTTGTGAGAGGCGCAAGTAAGGGCGAGGGCTTGGGAAATAAATTTTTGGCAAATATTAAGGAAGTCGATGCGATTTTGCATATCGTGCGGTGTTTTGATGATAGCAATATCACGCACACAGAGGGGCGAATCGACCCTATTGGCGATATTGAAATCATTGAAATTGAGCTGATTTTGGCGGATTTGGAGAGTTTGGAGCGCAGAATCGAGCGACTAACGCGCGCCGCAAAGGCGTCCAAAGAGAGCGCGACAATGTTAGAAGTCGCCCTAAAATTAAAGGCGCATTTGGAGCAAAATAAAGCTGCAAAAACCTTTGCAGATAAGGATAGCACGGAGTTTATCGCGCTTGATAGGGATTTGCGATTTTTGAGTAATAAGCCCGTGATTTATGGTGCAAATGTCGATGAGAGTGGTGCAAACGCGCATTTTGAGGCATTACAGACTTACGCAAAGGCGCAAAATAGCGCGGTTGTGATGATTTGCGCTAAAATAGAAGAAGAGATGATTGATATGAGCGAGGCGGAACGCGCAGAGTTTTTGAGTGAGCTAGGTTTCGCGCAAAGTGGCTTGGAGCAGATGATTCGCATAAGTTTTGAGACGCTAAATCTAATAAGCTATTTTACCGCTGGGGTAAAAGAAGTCCGCGCTTGGACGATTGTGCGTGGGACAAAAGCCCCAAAAGCCGCCGCCGTCATTCACAATGACTTTGAAAAAGGTTTTATTCGCGCAGAGACGATTAGTTTCGCGGATTTTGTGAAATATGGTGGCGAGAGTGGCGCAAAGGAAAACGGCGCAATGCGAAGCGAAGGCAAGGATTATGTCGTGCAAGATGGGGATATAATGCACTTTAGGTTTAATGTGTAGTTTGGCTGGTTTTTTCAATTTGCTCTTGGGTGCACCTTTCGCACTTGTCAAAATTTTTGGGGTGTTCGCAGACTCCAAGTCTAGTCTCAACCCCAAAAATTTTGACAAATACAAAATCTCCACCGCAATCCCTTCGATTGTTTGCTTAGATTCTGCGCTTTTTATGTGAATCGCAGAATCTGTTTTAAAATTGTTATTCTCGCGCGAGTGCAACGAGCGAAGAATCTCGAAAAATCTTGTCATTGCGAGTCCTTGCGATAGCAAGGCGAAGCAATCCACAATTAGATTCTGCGATTCGCAGAATCTAATAAAAATTTGCCAAAATTCGCAGAATCTACATTATTTTTCACAAATTTAAACTTCACTTAAAAATCTTTTGCTAAAATTAGCGTTTTTATTTCACATAAAAGGACATAAAATGAAGCGCAAAATGCAGCAGAATCTAAAATCCCCCCCCCCCTATACAAATTCATAAATCAGCTACTTTTCGCACTTATTTTCACCACAAATTTCACATTCGCAGAATCTAGCGGATTTTTTGTCGGCGGTGGATTTGGCAGTAGTGCGTGGAGATATAAAATTCCAAAAACCACATATCACGAAAACAAAACAATCATATATTTAAACCACACATTTGATTATGAATTTTTCGGCGGATACAAATATTTTTTCACAGAAAAACTTGGCGCGAGATTCTATGGCAACCTACACTTTATGCACCACTCACAGCGTGGCGATGAGCTCATCATCCTTTATACCGCCACCACAAATATCACTTCGATAAATTACACGATAAATGCGGACTTTTTGTGGAATTTTTACAATGGCGGTGGCGTAGAGATGGGCGTATTTACAGGACTTGGGCTAGGTGGCACAAGCAAAGTTTATGATTATCCGTGGCTTGGCGAGTATCCTAAGATGAAAACGATAAGCGCATTTGACTTTGGAGCAAATTTTGGCTTGCGTGGGAGTTTTAGCGATAATCACAGCGTTGAGCTTGCCGTGCGTGTGCCGTTTTTGGCATTTGATGAAACGCAGTCTTTGAGTGAAAAAACAATAAATCGCCACGCTTTTAGTATGAGTATGCGCTATGCTTACACATTTGGCGCACAAAAACCCACTAAAAAAATCAAACGACAGCCAAAGCAAACCATAAAACCAAGCAAAAAGCAAAGCACAACGCAAGATTACGATGAGTATGATTTGGATAACTATGAATACTAAACCTATCCACATTTCGCAGAATCTAACAGCAAAACCGCCTTAAACGCGCTTTTTTGCGAAAAATCGCTTGTGAGATTCTGCGATAGAATCTAAAATCAGTTTTCATAAATTTTAATAAAAAAGGACACAAAATGAAAAAATTCAGCATTATACTAATGGCATTTATCTTTGCAGGTTGCACGCAACCACTCGCGCACTACTCCATCGCAAGCACCAACGCCGTGCCAATCCCTATGAAAAAGGGCGATTATTTCGAGGGAGAGAGCTGTGTGTGGAGCATTTTAGGCATTCCAACGGGCTCCCTTGCATTTCGCGAGAGCAAGGCGGTGGCGGACGCATTGCAAAAAGCAAGCGAGGCGGGATATGACGCCGATGTGCTGACAAATGTCACCATAGAAGCTAGTGCTTGGAGCGCGATACTTTTTGGGCAAGCTTGCGTGAAAGCTACGGGGCAGGCGGCAACTATGCCAAAGCGAAAGGCAAGGTAGATTTTTACAAAATCGCAGAATCTGCGTTGAAATCATTGCAAGATTCTGCGATTTGCACTCTATTTTGTCATTTTGAGCGAGTAAAACGAGCGAAGAATCTCGAAAAATCTTGTCATTGCGAGGAAGTGCGTAACACTGACGAAGCAATCCACAATTAGATTCTGCGATTCGCAGAATCTAATTAAAAAACACAAAAATCCGCAGAATTTAAAAGCAAATTTTCGCTAAAATTGCGACTTTTAAATTTCAAACATAAAGGATTGATAATGTGGAAAGATATTTGGCAAAACAAAGGTGCGAATCTAAAAGATAAATTCGCGCTAGATTCGCACGAAATGGCATTAGATTCGCATAAAATGTGCCGAATCTAAAAAAATCAAATTTTTAGATTCATATATAAATTTTTCGCTACAATCGCTTTTTAAAATTTTAATTTAAGGACAAAAAATGAAAATGCTTAAAAATGTGCTTTTTGCCTTTGCGCTTGGGGCGTTGGCTGTTTGTGCGGTGTATGCGGATATAGATAAGGATTTGGTAGATTCGGCTGAAAATGGTGATGTAAATAAAGTCAAATCGCTAATAAAACAAGGCGCAAATGTAAATGCGAGAAGCGAACTTGGTTCAACTGCTCTAATACTTGCTTCATACGATGGACATTTTGAGGTTGTGAAATTTTTAGTGCAAAATGGCGCAAATATAAATTCAAAAAATGATGGTGGCTGGACTGCTTTAATGTGGGCTTCTGACAAAGGACACTTAGAAGTTGTGAAATATTTGGTGCAAAAAGGTGCGGATATAAATGCAAAACAAAATAATGGCTTCACTGCTTTAATATTGGCTTCACAAAGTGGGCATTTTGAAATTGTGAAATTTTTAGTAGAAAATGGTGCAAATGTAAATGCGAGAAATGAAGTTGGACGGACTGCTTTATATTTGGCACAAACCGACGAAATAGAACAATACCTAAAAAGCAAAGGCGCGAAAGAGTAGGGTTTTTGGCGGTGGATTGGCTATTTTATTGTCATTGCAAGGCGAATCGCACTAGCTGTCATTGCAAGATTCGCAACGCGAATCGAAGCAATCCAAACGAATTTTCTTTTTAAATCTCATTTAAGCAATGTGATATAAAATTCGCAAAATTTTATTTAAAAAAGGGGATTTAGATGACAAAAAATCTACTTTTGATTTTTATGCTAGCCATAGCACAGATTCAAATAGCGTGGGCGAACTATGATAGAGACTTAATCAGTGCGGCAGTGGTTGGCGACTTAAATGAAGTTAAGTCGCTAATATCCAAAGGTGCTGATGTGAATATGAAAGATGAATTTGGTGGCACTGTTTTAATGAAGGCTTCAATGTATGGACATTTTGAGATTGTAAAATTTTTGGTATCCAAAGGTGCGAATGTGAATGCGAAAGATGGCATTTTGGGCTTCACCGCTTTAATGAGTGCTTCAATAGAAGGACATTTTGAGGTTGTGAAATTTTTGGTAAAAAATGGTGCAAATGTGAATGCGAAAGATATGTTTAGTGAAACTGCTTTAAGCTACACAGAAAATAGCGAAATAAAGCAATTTTTGATAAACAATGGGGCGAGAGAATAGGGATTTATTCTACCCAACCCCTTAATCCCCTTAATCCCCCGTGCGCATTTGGGAGGGGGAGAATTTTTGAGATATTTCGCTACGCTCAATATGACAAAATATAGATTGCCACTACTTGCCAAAGTCAAGTCTCGCAATGACGGCGTGGGGGCGATTCGCTTTGTTTTTTGGATTGCTTCGGCGATTCATTGAATCGCCTCGCAATGACGAAATTTTTTTAGATTCTGCGAATTGAGCGCGGTTTTATGTAAAAGTGGTTTTATGCAAAAGTAGTTTTATGCAAAAGCGATTTTACATAAAAATAATTCAAATGATTACCCACAAGACACAACACCTACAAATCCCGCTCAATCGCCCACGATTTGCGTCCCTATCCCTTCGCTTGTAAAAAGCTCCAACAAAATCGAATGCAACACCCGCCCATCGATAATATGCACCTTTTTCACGCCATTTTCTACGCAACTCACGCACGCATCGATTTTTGGTATCATTCCACCGCTAATCACACTTGAATCTTTATACGCCTTTGCGCTTTTTGGCGTGAGCGTGGGGATAACTTCGCCGTTTTCATTCAGCACGCCCTTTGTATCTGTCAAAAAAATCGCCTTATTTGCGCAAATCGCCTTTGCGATTTCACACGCCGCGCTATCGGCATTTATGTTAAATCCGCAGTGTTCTATGCTATCTCCCGCCGCGATTGGCGCGATGATGGGCACAAAGCCGTCATTTAGCAACTTTTCGACAATCTCCGTATTCACAGCCACAATCTCCCCTGTGAAGCCAAATGCGCCATTGTCCTTTGGTATCGCCCTTAAAAGCCCCGCGTCCTTGCCTGAAATGCCCACCGCTTTGATTCCATAGTGGCTGAAAAAAAATGTAAGTTCGCGGTTTATATCCCCGCTTAGCACCATTTCTACGACTTTCATCGCTTCTTTTGAAGTTACGCGAATCCCATCTCTAAATTCGCTCTCAATCCCCAAAGATTCAAGCATAGAAGTGATTTTTTTGCCTCCGCCGTGAATTATTATGGGTTTAATTCCTAGCATATAAAGCAAAATTATGTCTTTTGCGAAGTTTTCTTTTAATTTTAGATTTTGTTGCGCCGCCCCGCCGTATTTGATAACCATAACGCTCCCGCGAAATTCTTGGATAAAAGGTATCGAATCTACCAAAATATCTGCGATTTTTATCTTTGCTAACATATTTCCCCCAAAAATGTAATATAATTTCAGCGCATTATAACTAAAAAAGGGGGTTTTTATGAATATTGTATTATTAGATGCGGAGACGCTAGGGAGCACGGATTTAAGCGCGATTGAGAGATTGGGGCGATTTAGTAGCTATCAAAAAACGGCGAAAAAAGACATTATCAAACGCGCAAAAGATGCGGATATCATTTTGACAAATAAAGTTGTGCTAGATTCTGCGACTTTGGCGAAGTTACCGAAGTTAAAGCTGATTTGCATAACCGCCACAGGGATGAATAATATCGATTTAGAAGCCGCCAAAAAGCTAAAAATCGCCGTCAAAAATGTCGCAAATTACAGCACCGCAAGTGTCGCACAGCACACGCTTGCCTGCGTGCTAAATGCGATGGCAAAGCTAAATTATTATGATAGATTCTGCAAAAAGGGCGAGTGGAGCAAAAGTGCGATTTTTAATCATCTAAATGATAATTTTGAGCTTTATGAGCTGCAGGGCAAGTCTTGGGGGATAATTGGGCTTGGCAATATCGGCAAAGCGGTGGCAAATCTCGCCCTTGCTTTTGGCGCAAATGTGGCGTATTTCTCCACAAGTGGCAAAAATGATGATAAAAAATTTAAGAGAGAAAAGGATTTGAACGCGCTTTTTAAAAACTGCGATATTATCAGCATTCACGCGCCACTGAATGAATCTACGAAAAATTTGATTACCAAAAAAGAGCTTCGTTTGCTTAAAAAAGATGCGATTTTGGCAAATATGGGGCGCGGTGGGATTGTCAATGAAGCGGATTTGGCAAACGCGCTAAAAAAGAGGGACTTTTATTTCACCGCCGATGTGCTAGAAGTCGAGCCGATGACTAAAAAACACGCCTTACTTGATAAAAAGCTCCGCGCTAAAATCTTGCTAACGCCCCACATCGCGTGGGCGTATAAAGAGAGTCGGGAGCGACTAATTGAAGGCGTAGAGAAAAATATAAAAGAGTTTTTGGATAAAAAGCAATGATATTTTTTGCAAAAACGCAGAATCTAGCGCGTTTTTCGCAGAATCCACCGCAGATTCTGCGAATCGCACGAAAATCACAGAATTTTGGGGTAGATTCTGCAAAAATTACATTGCCTCATATTTTGCTTTTTATTATTTTTTCTCACGGGGGGGGGATTTTTAAATCTAAATGCGGTTGAGTTGAGCGTCGCTTGTAAAATCAATAGCGGAAATTGCGATATTAAAAAGCCCTATGATTTAATCACTAATCACACCCATTTCACGCTAAATGGCAGTGGCACTAGCATAAATCTCGCGGAGAACGGCAATGAGAAAGGAATCATAGCAACTTTTATCAATTATAACACGATTGATACTTATATCACATTTAACAAAGGTGCGATTAAAAATCTCATCAATTATGGCGCAATGCAGGGGATTTCCGTGAGTTATAACGCCCACAGCAATCAAATGGTTACCATTCAAAATTTCGGCACGATAAATCCGCTTGAAGGCAAATATCATTTTAAAAGCGTCAATCTCACAATACAAAATTATGCGATGAAAATCACGGAAGATTCTGCGAAATTTAACGCATTTAGCGGGACAAATCCCATCGATAACTCGCATTTGGTGCTACAAAATGGCAGTGTGAAATTTGCCGAAAACGGGAAGTTAATTTTGGACTTTGGAGGGGATTTTGAGTTTGGCAGTGGATATTTGTTTGAAAAATTAGTCGTTGATATAAGTGGAGCAAATAAGCTGCCTGTGGATATTTCGCGCCTAACTGCAAAAGATGACATTTTTGAAATCGCACAAAGTGGCAATACATTTTTCGTCACTCCAAAACCGCAAAATACTTTGATTAGCGCGACTTTTAGGGCAAATCTCCGCACGATGAATAATTTTTCGATGATGACTAGCGCGATTATTTTCCCACGAAAATTTGCCAAATCGCAGAATCTAACGCGAACTCCGCAAAATTCACAAACCCCTCAAAAACGCACAATTCGCAGAATCAAAAAAGTTTCGTCATTGCAAAGTGCAGAATCTAACGCACAATTTCCGTCATTGCAAGAATCTGCGTTAGCAGATTCGTGGCAATCCACAAATGCAAACGAATACGCAAATCTCAAACAAAACGAAACATTTTTCTACAAAAACGCAGAATCTACCGCAAAAAATCGCAGAATCTCGCGTAATTTACGCACTTCAAACGCCGTGCGAGATTCTGCGTCATCCCTGTCATTGCGAGATTCTGCGTCAGCAGAATCGTGGCAATCCACAAAAAATCCCGCAGATTCTGCGAAAAACTACCACTTCATTTTCACGCCCTTCATAAATCACAACTCTTTCGCCAAAGCAGGAAACTACGCATTAAGCGGATTTGACTATGGTTTCATCACCGCTTTTAGCGTGACACTCGCAGAATCACACACTTTGGGCGCACACTTTGCCCTAACTTATGGCACATTACGCGACAAGCACGATAAAGACTTGGCAGTCAAAAATCTAAATTTATTCGGCGGACTGCATTATAAAATCGACTTGCCCTACGCGCTGTTTTTAAAGGCACGCGGGGACTTCTACCACTTCTCAAACGACTTAAAAACGCAATTTTTGGCGGATTTAAAACCGCAAAATTTG
>NZ_JBSIUQ010000007.1:0-95338 GCF_053654695.1 Helicobacter sp. 23-1044 | reverse complement strand
GCTTAAATTGTTTTGGTGGAAGCGTGAAAATCGTGGGGGTTGCGCTAGATTCTGCGATTTTGTGGGATTTTTGCGTAAATCACAGAAACTAAAAAGAGATTCTTCGCTTTGTGCTTCGCACTTCGCTCAGAATGACAAAAAAAATTGCAGAATCTAAATTAAAAAAAAATAGATTGCCACGACTTGCAAGCAAGTCTCGCAATGACGAAACATAGCGCAGATTCTGCGAGTTTGCTTTGAAAATATGCCTAGATTCTGCGATTTTCGTGCTAATTTGCCAAATCTACTCCCACCCCTTTGCCATTTCGCGCACTTCATCCAAATGCCCCTTACTTGCCACAAGCACGATAATATCTTCAAATAGCACAAGCGAATCTTTGTGCGGATAGGGTTTTAGTCGCTCCAAAATCCCCGCCTTGCGAAGGCGCACGATTAGCGATTGAAAGAGCGCATTATCCTTATGTCCGTCCAAATAATCGCCAAAATTGCCCCGCCCCGCGCCACTGATGGGTTCTAGCATATAAAATTCAAATGCTTGCAGTGGCGACCACGAGGGGATTAGCGTCCCATATCCGCCAAGTCCCCTGCCTGAACGCTTGATTTTGTCCTGCGGGAGCGTCTCAAAGTAGGGTTTGCCGTAGCGGTGGCGCATATTTGGTATATCGCCAAACATTAAAAAGTGGTATTTTTGCCCGTAGGCGAAGTTTTCTAGCGTTTCGATTTTTGCGACTATTGTCTTTAAAAGCGTGGTGTGGGCGTCAAATGCGAATTTTTGCATTCGCTGTGCGTGTAAGTCGCACACTATGCAAACCCAAAGAGTGCCCACCCCAAGCAAAAATGCGCTGTTTCGCACGAAGTTTGCGACACTCTTGCGCATTGCAAAACTTGCCTTAAAAACTAGCGCAACGACTACCACACGCCAAAATGCCAATCCATAAAAGTCCGTAGTGGCGTCATTTACGATATTTTTTGAAAGTAGGATGTGAAAAAGTGTCGCAAATAGCGAGAAAACTAAAAGTGCCAAAATCGCAAATTTCGCGCGAATCTTAAAAGGCAAAACAAAGATTAAAATCACAAGCGCGATTGCAAACGCCAAAAATAGGGCACTTAAACCTTGCGGCATAAATGCGTATTCGTAATGCACGAGATTTTCAAATGCGCTTTTGGCGATAAGTGCGATTCGCGTGGGGATTTCGGCGATGGGTGTCATTTGGTTATTATAATTTTCGATTGCAATGCCCTGCCATTTTAGCGCGTCAAGGACGATTTTGTAGGATAGCGCGCTAAAAATTGAGCATAAAATCATAGAGCGAGATTTGCAAAATGCGACTTTTAAATCGCCCTTAAAATCGATGATATTAGCGATGATTGCCCCGCACAGCAGGACAAAAATCGTATTTATAAATGGCTGATAACTCGCAATCCCAAAGTGCAAAAGGCAAATGGAGATTACGCAAAGCGCGAGTTTTGCCGTATCTTTTACAACATAAAGTCCCAAAATCCCAATGCCGATGGCGATAAAAAGCCCAGAGACTTGAAATGCGTAATAAAGTCGCGTTAGCGCAAGTGGCGTAAGTGTCAGCATAAGTCCTATTATCGCCCAAATCCACGCGCGTTTTGGCACATTTAGCAAAGCGCAAATTAGCACCGCGCCAAATGCAATGCCTCCAAATGCTAAAAGATTATTTAGCACTGGGAGCACTCTACCGCCTTGTAGTGCGAGAGAAATGAGATGTTGCGTGTAGCGTCCTGAAAAGTTTTCAGCAAAAATATTATGCCCTTCAAACACCGCTAACCAATCGTGATTGCCCCAAAGAAAGTGGATTGTGTGAAATGCAAATGTGAGATTTGTGATGATGAAAATCGCCCAAAATGCACGGCGGACGGCAGAATCTATGCTTTTATATGCGTCAAAAAGTGCGCGTGGGAGCGAAGTTCTCACATACATTTCGCAGAATCTATAAAAGAAATTCATCGCATTTGCCTTTTTAAAAAATTTCGTGCGATTGTAGTGAAAAAATATTGAGATTCTGCGGATTTTCACGCGAGATTCTGCGAATTTCGCAAAAAACGCAGAATCTGCCTTATAAAATGCTTATAAAATGTGCGAAAAAATCCATATTTTGCGGGGTTATATAAAAAATTATATATTACGCAAATGCAAAATTTTAGAGTAGAATCCAAACTTGCAAAATATATTTTGCAAATCTAATGTTTGGAGGTTTTGATGGGCGTTTTTAAAAATGCGCAAAAATCGCTTGGCGTGGCAAAAATCGCACTTATTTTTGCGCTATTTTCTAGCATTAGTTGGGGGCAATCGTATGCCACAAAAGTCAAACAGCTATATTTGCCAAATGCACAAAAAGCCGTAGGGCGACTTTTGCCTAGCGTGGAGGTGAAAATGCTTGGCGAAAAAGACGGCGAAAAGGATGGCAAGGTAGAAGTTGAGATTAGCGGGTGGATAGAAGATGGCGTCCCAAATGCGGTATATTTCGTGCCAAATCGCAGAATCTTGGTTGCAGGGATTGACAAAAAGGCGCAATATGACTTTACGCAAATAGATTCTATTGAGGACGGCGGTAAAAAGTGGATTCAAATCAAAGCAAAATTCTTAACTGAAAAGGACGGATTTGGCGATGATTTGGAGGCTATGTATAAAAGCGCGGAGGAAATGTATCAAACGAACTGCGGTATTTGCCACAAACTCCACGATAAAAAAGAGTTTAACGCAAATCAGTGGCCTAGTATGATAAACTCTATGCTTAGTAGGACGGCGATTTCAAAAGAAGAGAGCTATCTTTTGATTCAGTATTTGCAAAAAAACGCAAAAGATATGCCATATAAAAAATAAGGAGAAACAACAATGGAAAGACGAGGATTTTTAAAGGCAAGTGCATTATTTGCGAGCTTGCCACTAATTGACAATGTAGTAGGACGCGGAGCGTTGAAGGCAAAGGGACTAAAAGGTGGCTTTACCACAGAGCTAGTGAAAAATGGCGAAGTGATTACGGGTGCGCATTGGGGGATTTTGAAACTTGGCATTAAAAATGGCAAGGTTGTTTCAAGCCAAAATGCGATTCCTAAAAAGACGCTAAATCCGTTGCAAACGGTTACGGGTGATTTGATTTATGCGGATTCGCGGGTGCTTTATCCAATGGTGCGAAAAAGCTATTTGGAAAATCCAGATTCACCAAAGCCAGAACTTCGTGGCAAAGATGAATGGGTGCGCGTAAAATACGAAGACGCGATAAAACTTGTCGCAAATGAACTCAAAAAAACCTACAAAGACAAAGGCGCAAGTGCTATTTTTGGCGGAAGCTATGGTTGGTATAGCCCGGGCAGAATGCACAATGCGCGAATCTTACTTCAAAGATTTTTGGGAATGGCTGGTGGCTATGTCGGCTCGACAGGCGACTACTCCACAGGTGCTTCACAAGTCATTATGCCACACGTGGTAGGGACTTTGGAGGTTTATGACCAACAAACTTCTTGGGATTATGTGCTAAGTGAAAGCAAAATCATCGTGCTTTGGGGAACGAATCCATTTGCAACGCTTCGCGTAGCGTGGGGAATCCCTGATGGTGAAGGTATCGAATACTTCAAAAAACTAGCCAAAGCAAAGGGCAAACGAATCATTCACATTGACCCGATTTTCAATGAGAGCGCAAAAGAGCTAAAAGCTGAGTGGATTGCACCACGCCCAAATACCGATGTCGCACTTATGCTAGGTATCGCACATACAATGCACGCCACAGGCAAATATGACAAAGACTTCGTAGAAACCTATACAGAGGGCTTTGATAAATTTGCCGAATATCTCACAGGCAAAAAAGACGGCGTTGCAAAAGACGCAAAATGGGCATCAAAAATCAGTGGCGTAAGCGAAAAAACCATTAAGCAACTTGCAAAAGATTTCTTTGGCAATCGCACATTGCTAATGTCTGGCTGGGGAATGCAACGCGCTCACCACGGAGAGCAACCACATTGGATGCTTGTAACTTTGGCAAGTATGATTGGGCAAATCGGGCTACCCGGCGGAGGATTCGGGCTATCTTATCACTACTCTGGCGGTGGCGTAGCGACTGCAAAAGCTGCAATACCTAGCGGTATGACTGCTAGTGCGACAACTGATGAAAGCAGGGGCTCTGAATGGCTTGCCACTTCTGCAAAATACAATATCCCTGTGGCGCGAATCGCAGACGCATTGCTAAATCCGGGCAAAGTCATCGATAACAACGGCAAAAAGGTAACTTATACTGACATTGATTTCGTATATTGGTGCGGTGGAAACCCATTTGTCCATCATCAAGATACAAATACGCTTGTAAAAGCGTTTAAAAAACCACGCACATTTGTGGTAAATGAGATTTATTGGACGCCTACTGCTAGAATGGCAGATATTGTCCTCCCTGCGACTACGACTTATGAGCGCAATGATATTGCGATGACAGGGGATTATTCAAACCTAAATTTAGTCCCTATGAAACAAGCGGTAGAAAAACAAGGGGAGAGCCGAGATGACTATCAAATTTTCTGCGATTTGGCGGAGGAATTTGACATTTTGGATAAATATAGCGAAGGCAAAAGCGAAATGGCGTGGTTAGAGGAATTTTACAATGTCGCGCTAAAACAAGCAAAAGCATCAAATATCCCATTGCCTGATAGCTTTGAGGCATTTTGGAAGGCAAACAAAGTCATAAACTTTGAAGTGCCTTATGAAAATACGGAGTTTGTGCGCTTTAAAGATTTTAGAGATGACCCTATTTTAAACCCACTAGGGACACCATCTGGCAAAATCGAAATTTACTCTACTACCATTGAGAAAATGAAATACGATGATTGCCACGCGCACCCCACTTGGTTTGAACCTGCTGAGTGGCTTTTGATGAAAGAAAAAAGCGCGGAATTTCATCTAATAAGCACTCACCCTGTGGATAGATTGCACTCACAGCTAAACAACACTAGCCTACGCAAAAAATACGCTGTCAATGGGCGCGAACCCATTTGGATAAACACAAAAGACGCCAAACGCAAAGGTATCAAAAAAGGCGACATTGTGCGCGTGTTTAACAAACGAGGCGAAGTTTTGGCAGGGGCTGTCATCACAAATGACATAAAAGAGGGCGTAGTGCGATTGCCTGAGGGCGCGTGGTATGACCCAGATAGCAAAGGGCTATGTCGCAATGGTAGCGCGAATCTGCTAACGCTTGACATACCTACCTCCAAACTAGCAAACGGCAATATCGCCCACACTGCGCTAGTAAATGTGGAGAAATATAAAGGCAAAGCAGAAGCGGTGCAAGTGTTTAAAGCACCGAAATATGCGAATAAATAGGGACAATTTGTTCTGGGGTATGCAATTTGCGCCGTTTTCGCACAAAATTTCGCTCGATGAACCACTAGTTCTATCTCGCTCATTTCGCGCAAAAACGGCACAAAGCCATACCGCCATTACTTCGATTGAGATTCTGCGAATTTTGCATAATTCGCAGAATCTAATTTAAAAAATACCCCACCCCTTAATCCCTTCCGCGCATTTGGGAGGGAAAACAAATACAGATTCTGCGTAGTTTGTGGTGTTTTAATCTCTTGTGTTTTGCTCTTTAATATTGATTAGCATTTCATTTTTTGTCTCGCGTGGATTTGCCTGTGTCGCTTACTTTGATAAAGTTTGGATTTGTGGATTTGGCACTTTTTGGCAAGAGATTCTGCCAAATTGCAACCTTTTTTTATAGAATTTTCCGCATTTTTTAAACGCAAATCATCCCTAAAATCGCCAAATTTTTATTTAAAATTCTATGATTTTTTAGCGCAATCTTAATAAAATTTATGCTACGATTTGCGCCTAAATTATGCGTAAAGGAGAAATTATGGTAGTAGAGATTTTGAGGCAAATTCAAGCGGACAGCATTGTGTTTTTTATGAAGCTGCATAACTTGCATTGGAATGTGAAGGGGACGCTTTTTAAGCCCATCCACGAGAGCACGGAGCGGATTTATGATGAGTTTGCGGAGATTTTTGATGCGGTGGCGGAGCGGATTTTGCAAATTGGCGGAAAACCGCTTGTGACGCTAGATTCTGCGCTGAAAACTGCGAAAATCAAAGAGGAAAGCAAGGCGGATTTCAAAGGCGAGGAAGTGCTAAAAATCATTTTGGCGGACTTTGAATACTTTTTGGAGGCGTTTAAAACTCTCGCAGAGGCGGGAGAAAAGGCGGGCGATACGCCAAGCGTGGATTACGCAAATGGCGTTGTTGCGAAGTTAGAAAAAGAGATTTGGATGCTAAAAGCGCAACTTGCATAAATTTCACAAAAATCTTACGAAACGCAGAATCTAACGGAGATTTGGGGAGATTCTGCGAAATATCTCAAAAATCACAGAAACTAACGGAGATTTGGGGAGATTCTGCGATTTTGGGGCAAGATTCTGCGAAATCAAACAAAAAAACGCAGAATCTGCGTTGAAATCCATTATTGCGAGATTCGGTAACGCTAAATCGAAGCAATCCATAAATTTAAAAATATAGATTGCCACGAAGTTGCCCTTAAACGCGCGACTTCTCGCAATGACGGCACACAAACTCCGCAGAATCTCACAATAACAAAAAAACAACGCACTAGATTCTGCGAATTTATTAAATTTTGCTAATTGCCCTCCCTATCAAATATCCGCCCTTAAAGTCTGTGATTTGCACTTCGTAGTAGCCACAATCTAGCGGGATTTCGCTGTCATTAATAAGAATCTCACCATCAATCTCCCTATCCCACCGCAAATCTCTCGCACTAAAAAGCAAATCGCTTTTATCGCTTCGCCCCTCAATTATGGCGCGAATCGTCCGTCCCACAAGGCTTTTTAGGCTTTTCTCTTGCGCTTTTGATAAAATCGCATTTAGCTTTTTGATTCGCGCTTTTGCGGTTTTCGCACTCACCGCACCGCTCATATCAAACGCCGCCGTCCCCTCTTCGCGCGAAAAGCCAAAGATATTTGCGCGTTCAAAGCTAAACTCACTCACAAACTCACACAGCTCATCAAAATCCGCCTCACTCTCGCGTGGATGCCCCACCAAAAACGATGTGCGAATAAAGCTGTTTTTGACATTTCGCATTTGCTCCAAAAGGGCAATATGTCGCGCTTTGGGCGCACCACGCTTCATAGTTTTTAGCATAAAATCGCTAATGTGTTGCAGTGGCATATCAAAATAGTTTTGAAATACGCGCGATTGGGCGATAGTTTGGATTAGCGATTCGCTAGTGGTGCTGGGGTAGAGATAAAGGATTCGCGCGGATTTTGCCCCACTTTTTTCAACGCGCTTTATTAAATCGATAAGCCCGTCCTTTTTGCCTAAATCGCGCATATATGAGCTTGAATCCTGTGAAATGAAGCTAAAATCAAAGTAGCCTTTTGCTAAAAGCGAATCAATTTCGCGCAATATCGAATCCAAATTGCGCGAATGAAGTCGCCCCTTAAAATGCGGTATCGCGCAAAAACTGCATTGCTGATTGCAACCCTCGCTGATTTTGATATATGCGTGAATCGCGCTACCTGTGATGATTCGCTGTTGGTTTTCGATAAGAAAAGTGCGGGGGGATTTGATGATTTGGGGCGTAGAATTTATGGGTAATTTTTTGCTTGAATCTGCGTTAGATTCGCCATTTTGTCCCTTTGATTCACTTGAATCTTTTCGCAAAAAGGGCTGCACCCCCCGCCCCGCTCCCCCTACGCGCCAAAAAGCAGCCGCTTTTTCGCTTTTAGGGGGAGAGCCTCGCTTTTCCGCTTCTAGCAAAAAATCGGCGGTTGCACTACTGCAACCTTGAATCCGATTTTTTGCACCACGAAGCGGGCGAGATTCGGTGCTGTCGCACGGATTTGATTTATTTTTACGCGAATCTACCACGCTTTTAATCATCGATTCAATCTTATCATAATCCCCAACGCCTGTGATTATGTCGATTTCTTTGATTTCATCACGCAACTCTTCGGCGTATCGCTCACTTAAACAACCGCTTACGATTAAAATCGCCTCTGCTCTCTTTTTCAAAGCCACTTCTAAAATCTTATCCACGCTCTCTTTTTTTGCACTAGCGATGAATCCGCAAGTATTTACGATGATTATATCCGCGTCCTGCGCATCGTTTGTGCGCTCATAGTGCGATAACGCGCCCAACATTACCTCGCTATCGACTAAATTTTTCGTGCAACCAAGTGAGATTAGATGAAGTTTTGGCATTATTTGAGTGCCTTGCTAAATACCTCTTCGATTCGGCTTACAGGAATAATTTTGAGATTGTCTTTGACTTCTTGCGGGATTTCATCTAAATCGCGTTTGAAGTTTTTTTCTGGGATTAGGACGCGCTCTATTTTTGCCTTAAATGCGGCGATTAGCTTTTCTTTTAGTCCGCCGATTGGCAAAACTTCCCCGCTTAAAGTCAGTTCGCCCGTCATTGCAATTTTGCTATCGACTTTTTTATCCAACAACACGCTCATAATCGCGCACGCCATTGCGATTCCCGCGCTCGGTCCGTCCTTTGGTGTCGCGCCCTCTGGGATATGCAAATGAATGTCAAAGCGATTGTAAATCTGCTCTTTGGTTTTGAATTTTTTGTCAATGTAGTTTTTGTCCGTTGAGAGCGCGATTTTGGCGGATTCTTTCATCACATCGCCCAAATTGCCCGTTAGCTCCAAATTGCCCTTGCCTACAATCTTTATGGCTTCGATTTTTAGCACATCGCCTCCCACGCTTGTCCAAGCAAGTCCATTTACCACGCCGATTTTATCAATGCCATCGGATTCTTCAATCTCAAAAATGCTTTTGTGTAAGAAATCTTTAAGATTTTGTGTGGTTACGGAGATTTTGCTTTTTTTGTGCTCCAAAATGATTTTGGCACTTTTTCGCATAATCTGTGCGATTTGCTCTCGCAACTTTCGCACTCCCGCTTCACGCGTGTGCTTTTCGATGACTTCTTTAAGCGCGTTTGTATTTATGCTAAATTCCGCGCCCATTATGCCGTGCTTTTTTAGCTCTTGTGGCACTAAATATTTTTTGGCGATTTCTAATTTTTCTTGCGGTGTGTAGCTATTTAGCTGAATAAACTCCATTCTATCACGCAAGGGGGCTGGGATTTGCGTAATGTCATTTGCCGTTGCGATAAAAATCACTTGGCTTAAATCAATATTAAAATTCGCGTAATAATCCCTAAATGCGACATTTTGCTCGGGGTCTAAAATCTCCAAAAGCACACTTGTCGGGTCGCCACGATAGCTTCGCCCCACTTTGTCGATTTCATCAAGCACGATTACGGGATTCATCTCTTTTGCATCAATCAAACCCTGCACGATTCGCCCGGGCATCGCGCCTAAATATGTCCGCCTATGTCCGCGAAGTTCATTGACATCCTCTAATCCGCCAAGTGCGATTCGCACCAATGGACGCTTCAACGCCTTTGCAATCGAATTTGCAAGGCTCGTTTTCCCAACGCCCGGCGGTCCATAAAAGCACAAAATCGTCCCTTTGGAGTTCGTATCCTTTTTGCCACGAAGCAACAAAAGCTCTTTTACTGCAAAAAATTCTACGATTCGCTCTTTTGGCTTTTCTAGCGAAAAATGGTCGATATTGAGCTGTTTTTCGACATTTGCAATGGATAGCTTTTTGTTTGAAAACTTCCCAAATGGGATTTCTAACATCCACTCGATATAATTTTGCACGATATTTGCCTCTGAACTATCGCTGTGCATTTTGCTTAATCGCTCGATTTGCTTTTTGATTTCTTTGTAGCCGTCCTCTGCGATGTGTGGCTTTATGGATTCTAATTTTTTGGCATAGCCCTCAATTTCCTCATCTTTTTGATTATCAACGCCCAATTCCTTTTGAATCTGCTTTAATTGCTCTTTTAGGTAAAATTCTCTGTTGATTTTTTCGACTTTGTTATTTACTTTTGTTTTAATCTCTTTTTGGAGTTTTAGGCTCTCAATCTCTTCATCAATGTAGCTTATTAGCAAAATCATTCGTTCAATCGTATCATTGCTGGCATAGACATTATAAATTTTGCTTTTAGAGAAGCGAATCGTGCTTAAAATCGTATCCACAACGCGATTTGGCTCAAAGCCTTCGATTGTCTTTATCAAATCGTGCGGAAAATATGGGAGCAACTTTGCGATTAAGTCAATCTTTTCATTCAAAAACGCCATAGTCGCATTTAGCTTGTTGCTATCAGGCGAATCTGGGATTATCAAATCAATCATTCCAACTAATGGCGCACCTTGTGGCTTGTCATACTTTAAGATTCGCGCCCGTGAAATGCCCTGAAACAAAATCTTTGTCTTGCCATTTGGGATTGTTTGCTTTCGCATAATATTGCCAACCACGCCCACATCGTAAAATTCATTATGAATCGGGCTTTCAAAATCCGTGCTGTCCTTTGTGGTGGTGATGAAAATCACGGCATTATCGTCCATCGCGGCATTTAGCGCGGAGAGATTCGCGTCATCACTTACAAAAATCGGGCTAATCGTATATGGAAATACGAAGTTTGAATCTTCTACCAAAATAGGCAAAATGGTGGGAAATTTCATATTTTTCAATTTAATGTCCTTTAAAGTTTAGATTCTGCGATTTTGCATTTTAGATTCTGCGCCTACCAGCTAAACATTTTCACATACCACGGGATATGCGAAGGTTCAAAATCTATGCCATCTAAATCCATATTTTTTTCTTCGTATTTTTTTTGCGCGATTTCTTTGTCTTTTACGCGGTAGATTCGCGCGATTTCTTTGTTTATCTCTAATTGCGCGAGTTTAAATGTCGTTAAAATATGGCGCATATAGGGCAAATATTTGCTATTTTGATTTTGTGCGACAAAGGCGGCGATTTCATTGACATTTTCGTTTATGAATCCTTGGTCTTTGGTGTAGTTGCCAAATGCGTAAAAATTCGTTTGAATATTTAAAAAGCCCACATAATCGGCATTTTTTGGCTCACTAAATCGCGTTTTATATTCATTTGCGAAAAATCCCGCTAACAAATGCTCATTTTGCTCGCTATGCTCTTTTGTAAGCAAAATTAACGCATCTTTAATAAGCGGCGAGGCAGAGTGCTCATTTTGCAGTGAATTAAAAAAATTATCCGCTTTTTCTAAATTGCCATCTGCCACCGCGATTATGATTTGCTCATACCAATAGGACGCGCTTTTGTTGAACTCATCGGCATCATCGCTACACGCGCTAAAAAACGCACTCATTACGATTAGATTCGCACCTAAAAATGCTAAAAAAATAGATTTTTTCATAATAAACTCACCTTATTGTTAGATTCTGCGATTTGCATAATCTGCGCTGTTTTTTTGTCATTGCGAGATTCGGCGATAGCCGAATCGTGGCAATCCACAGGATTTGAAAATAAAGTAAAACAACCATCTATTTTTGATTTTTGGATTGCTTCGGCTTTTTCAAAGCCTCGCAATGACGAAAGATTTACATATTTTCTCATTTACTTGCACTCTGCTACCATTTTGAAAAATTCGCCAAAGATTTTCGCGCTCTCTTTTGGTCCCGGACTTGCTTCGGGGTGGTGTTGTAGCGAAATTATAGGCGAATCATTGTATTTCACGCCCTCAATCGTGCCGTCAAATAGATTTTTGTGCGTGATTGTCGCCACTTCGCAGATATTTTCAGGCACGGAGTAGATATGATTTTGCGAAGTGATTTCGACTTCGTCATTTAGCAGATTTTTCACGGGGTGATTTGCGCCGTGATGCCCAAATTCTAATTTAAAAGTGTCATAGCCGTGTGCGATGCTTAAAAGTTGATGTCCCAAGCAAATGCCAAAAATGGGGATTTTTGCTTTTATTAACTTTTTGATTTCAGCGATTTCGCGCCTCAAAACCTTTGGGTCGCCCGGTCCATTTGAGAGAAAAACGCCCCCAATTTCGCGCTTTTTAAATCTATCGATAATTTCATCAGCATTCGCGCTATGTGGCAAAACTTCGCATTCTAATCCCGCGCTTACTAATTCATTTAAAATATTTTGCTTTACGCCAAAATCTAGCACGATGATTTTTTTGGTGGTTTTTGGCTTTGTGTAGCCCATAGATTCAAAGCTAAATGTGCCTTGTGTGTGCGTTTTTGGCGATTTGGTGCTAATGTCTTTTATGAAATTTATATCTGCGATTTTTGGGGCTTTTTCTAGCGCGGATTTAAGCGATTTAAGCGAATCTAATTTGGTTGAGATGATAATATTTTTCGCGCCATTTTTGCGGATAAATTTTGTCAGCTCCCTTGTATCAACGCCACAAATGCCCATAATGTCGTGCTTTTTTAGATAATTGTGAAGTGAGCGAGTGGCGCGAAAATTTGATGGATTTGCATTATAATATCGCACGATTATCCCGCAAGTGCCTTTGACTCGCGACTCTATATCGGCGTCATTTGTGCCGACAATGCCAATTTCAGGCATTGTAAAGACTACAAACTGCCCAGCGTAGCTAGGGTCGCTTAAAATCTCTTGATAGCCACAAAGCGAAGTGTTGAAAATCATTTCGCCCGTTTTTGTGCCATCCGCGCCAAAACTAAGCGCGGGGATTATAGATTCGCAACCTTCGATATAAAGATATGCGTTTTTGAAAATTTCACTCATTTAAAAGTCCTAAATTTATAAAAATTCGCAGAATCTGCGCTAGATTCTGCGTTTTTGTAAAATTTGGCGAGATTCTGCGAATCGCAGAATCTTTTGTGCGTAGATTCTGCGTTTTTCATTAAATAAATCCCTGTTTGCGCAACTCTTCTTCAAACATTTTGCTAAAAACTAGCTCATATTCTTCTGTGCCGGGCTGTATTTTCTTTTTGAAATTATTTTTGATTCTATCATTGATAGCATTTTCAATGTCTTTATAGCCCTTTGCGTAGGCGTTTATGGACTTAAAGATGACATTTTTTACCATCATTTCGCTAACTTTGAAATTTATAATGCTAGTATCAATTAGCTCATCCATTATCTTGTGTGAAAGTGCGTTGTATCTGTCCTCCCACGCAAGGATAAAGCCACTCTCATCGGCGAATCGCTTCTTTATCATTCGCAACAAATGCCCCTCATCAAGCCCATCGCGCTCAAAATCGCTCACATTTTGCTCCAAAAAATTCTGTGCTCGCTCGTGCAGTGCGAGTTCTTGCTTGATATTTTCCTCTAAATATTTACTTGCGACTTTGATAATGTCCCCGCGATTCGTTAGAATCTCTACAAACTTCGCGCCACCCAAGTCCCTAGCGATTTTATCTGCGATATATGGAATGTGTGATAATTTTAGCTTCATAATTTACTCTTTTAAATTTTATTTTTGAAATTGTAGCAAAAACTTTAAAATTATCCCAAATTGCTATAATATTCACTCAAAAATACCTTATTGCCACTGCCATCAAAGGCGCGAATCCCTAGCTTTTCAAGCGTTAGCTCAACTGCATTTACAACCCACGCCATTTCATAAACTTCGATTAAGCCCATATTATTTATACGAATAAGCGCATCTTTTAGCTTATCTTGCCCACCTGCGACATTTACGCCAAAGTCATTTTTCAAAGTCGCTCGAATCTCAGGCGATTTTTCATCATAAATCGTTGCCATCGCAAGTGCAGGATTTTTGGGATAGATTTTTAGATTCAAAGCTTTGAGTGCCGAATCTAGCGCATTTGCCCTTGCCTTTGTCTCTTTATAAACTTTTTGCAAATCCACGCACTCAAAATACTTCGCCAAAGCGATGATAATGCTTGTAGGCGCAGTCCAAGCGGTTGTGTTTTTGCGTTGATTTTTTAGCTCGGTTTTTAGGTTAAAATAAAAGCCTATGTCTCGCGACTCGGCTAACTCAACCGCATATTTGCTAAGTCCCAAAATCGCCATCCCCGGGGGCAGCATAAATGCCTTTTGAGAGCCACCGATAAGCACATCGATATTGCTTGTATCGATTTCTTCCACGCCCATCGCCGTTATGGCATCTGCGATGATGATTATTTTTGGATTTAGCGATTTTGCCATTTTTGCGATTGATTCGACATTGTGGCGCAATCCTCCCGCACTCTCGCACACTTGAATGCAAATGCTATCAATGTCGCTGTCTTTTTCTAAAATCGCTTTGATAGATTCGGCGGTGGGTGCGGTGTCCCATTCGTTTATAACCTCAACAAACTCTATGCCGTGTGCTTTTGCGATTTTGCCAAACCTCTCGCCAAATTTTCCGCTATTTACGCAAAGTGGCTTTTTGCAAAATGTTTTCACACTTGCCTCCATTGCGCCACTTCCGCTACTTGCAATCATTAGCACTTCGTCCATTTTTAGCATTGCTTGGAGTTTTTGCCTAGCAAACGCAAAATACGCTTCAAACTCTTTGGTGCGGTGATGAAGCGTAGGGAGCGCAAGGGCGTTTCGCAAAAATTCAGGTGTCGGTGTCGGTCCGGGCGTAAAAAGTAACATTTTTTAATCCTTTGCAGTGGAATGAAAAGTATGTATTTTAGCATAATTTAGATATTTTAGGCAAAAACGCAGAATCTAAGTGCAGATTCTGCGTTTTTATCGCTAGATTCTGCGAATTTTGCGCGAAGTGCAGAATCTAGCATTATTTTTTCATAAACCTTGACAATATTAGACTAAATATTTATAATGCCGTTTCTATAAATTTATTTTATAAATCTAATATAAAGGATTGCAAATGAACCCACCAAAAAATATCTTTGAAAAACTCACAAATCAATTTAGAGAGAGTTTGGATTCTGCCATAGCTCTCGCGCTTAGCTTTAAAAATCAAGAAGTGCAAATCGCGCATTTGGCTTTTGCATTGCTATCAAACTCAAATTCTGTCCTAAATACCGCGCTTAACAAAATGAATGTCGATAGAAACGCGCTCACATTGGAGCTAAAAAGCGCAATCGATTCGCTACCAAAAAGTTCTAGCGTTAGCAAGGACAATTTAAGCATTTCTAAAAATCTGCTAAACGCCCTTGAAGGTGCGCTTGGAGTGGCTACACAAAATGGCGATAAATTTATCGCGATTGATTGCTTTATCATCGCAAATCTTGGCGATTCGCCCTTTGCGGACATTTTCAAAAAATATATGGATTTAAACGAGCTCAAAAAAACGCTTGAATCTATGCGCGGTGGCGCAAAAATCGAGTCTCAATCCGCCGATGAAAATTTGGAGAGTTTAGAAAAATACGGCATTGATTTAACTAAAAAGGCGTTAGATGGTGCGTTGGACCCTGTGATTGGGCGAGATGAGGAAATCGAGCGAATGATGCAAATTCTCATTCGTAAAACAAAAAATAATCCCATTCTTTTGGGCGAACCGGGCGTTGGAAAAACGGCTGTGGTGGAGGCTTTGGCGCAACGAATAATCCAAAAAGATGTGCCATTATCCTTGCAAAATAAGCGCGTAGTCGCCCTTGATATGAGTGCGCTAATCGCGGGGGCAAAGTATCGTGGCGAGTTTGAGGATAGACTAAAAGCGGTGGTAAATGAAATCAAAAAAAGTGGCAATGTGATTTTGTTTATCGATGAGATTCACACGATTGTCGGTGCGGGGGCGAGTGAAGGCAGTATGGATGCTGCAAATATCCTAAAACCAGCACTTGCAAGAGGTGAGATGCACACAATCGGCGCAACCACGCTAAAAGAATATCGCAAATATTTTGAAAAAGATATGGCATTGCAACGCCGTTTTCAGCCCATAAATTTGGACGAACCCACAGAAAATCAAGCCATTGCGATGCTTCGTGGCATAAAAGAAAAGTTAGAGACGCACCACAATGTAACGATTTTAGATTCGGCACTTGTGGCTGCAGTGCGCTTGTCTGCGCGATATATCGCCGATAGATTTTTGCCCGACAAAGCGATTGACTTAATCGATGAGGCGGCAAGTGAGATTCGCCTCCAAATCGAATCCTCTCCAACGGAGCTGTTAGCGATTAAGCGCAATATCGCAAATTTGGAGGTAGAAAAAGAAGCGTTAAATTTAGAGGGTAAAAAAAATCAACCGCGATTAGATGAGATTGCCAAAGAATTAGAATCGGCAAAAGAAAAGCAAAGCGCGTTAGAAGCGCAGTTTCAAAACGAAAAGGCGATTTTTAATGAAATCAGCGCGTTAAAAAATGAGTTAGATTCGCTTCGCACAAAATCGCAGTTTGCAAAGCAAAATGGGGAGTTTAATAAGGCTGCCGAAATCGACTATGGCACAATCCCTGAGTGCGAGAAAAAAATCAAAGATTTGGAGGCAAAGTGGGATAAAATGTCTAACGAAGGCACTTTGCTAAAAAATAGCGTTACCGAAGAGAGCGTGGCAGAAATCGTTAGCAAGTGGAGTAAAATACCTGTGAAAAAAATGCTGACAACCGATAGGGAGCGCATTTTAAATATGGAAGCTGAACTACAAAAAAGCGTGGTTGGGCAAGATGAAGCGTTGAATGCCATCTCACGCGCAATCAAGCGCAACAAGGCAGGTTTGAGCGCGGGAAATCGCCCCATTGGGAGCTTTCTCTTTTTGGGACCCACAGGCGTGGGAAAAACGCAGAGCGCGAAAAGTTTGGCAAATTTTCTATTTGATAGCGAAAAATCGCTAGTGCGCATTGATATGAGCGAATATATGGAAAAACACGCCGTATCGCGCCTAGTGGGTGCGCCTCCGGGCTATGTGGGCTATGAGGAAGGCGGGATTTTAACAGAAGCGGTGCGTAGAAAGCCCTACTGCGTGGTGCTTTTTGATGAAATCGAAAAGGCGCACGCTGATGTTTTTAACATTTTACTTCAAGTGCTTGATGATGGGCGACTCACCGACAACAAGGGCGTTGTGGTGGATTTTTGCAATACGATTATTATCCTAACTTCAAACATTGCAAGCGATAAGATTATGGAGTTGCACGATAAGGCAGAGCGCGAAAATGCCGTTAATAACGAGCTAAAAAAATATTTTAAGCCAGAGTTTCTAAATCGAATCGATGATATTGTGATTTTTAATCCGCTTGGAACGGCGCAGATTGCGCAAATCGTGGATATAATGTTTGCAAACATTGCCAAAATCGCCGAGCAAAAAAATATCCACATAACGCTAACGCAAAGCGCAAAAGAGCTGATTGCCGAAATCGGCTTTGATGCGGTATTTGGTGCGCGTCCGCTAAAACGCGCCTTGCAAGAGCAAATCGAAGATAGATTAAGCGAAATGATTTTGCGCGATGAAGTGGGCGAAGATTCGCGTGTAGAATTTGACGCAAAAGACGGCAAAATCGTAGGGATTGTGAGGTAGATTCTGCGAAATTTGCGCGAAATTCTGCGAGATTTGATTTGAATAGATTTTGCGGAATTTGATTTGAATTTTTCGCATTAGATTCTGCAAATCGCACGAAAAACGCAGAATCTGTGCCAAAAAACTATTTAGATTCTGCGAAATCGAACAAAAAATCGCAGAATCTAAATCCAAATTTTTACACCATCTAAAACCCCACGCGGATTTCCACGCCTCCGCCATTACTCATTCCGCTATCCCCAAAGTTACCATAATAATTCGCGCTAAACTCCACATCAAACGCCCGTTTTTGAAGCACATACGAGACTCCCGCACTCATATAACCCAAAATTTTATCATCCTCCAAAAGTAAATCAAACGCCCTTCCATTTAGCACCACACTGCCATTTTTTAGCGCAAAGAGCGCATTTCCCTTAACTCCCGCCATCGCATTCACGCCCCACACTCCACTGCTAGTGTGAAAATATTTGCCATAATCCACGCTAACATCCGCAAAGAGCATATTTTGAAGCGAATCGCTGTAATCTCCACCACCAAGTGAAATCGCCCTTACATACAATCCCTTGTATTCCAAACCGCCCTCCACGCGCAAAATCCCAGCATTTCCAAAATCAAAGTCCTTGCCATAACTCGCACTTGCGCCAAATCCAAAATTGTTTGGTTTGGCGTCAAAAAACATCGTTTGCAGTTCGTTTAAAAAGTAAAAGAAATCGCCCCGCACCCTAAAATGCGTAGCGTAGGGCAAGTCGAGTTTATAGTGCAGAGCGCCATTGAAATTCATCGATTTGATTTGCAGTGCGTTTGTATCGCCTAGCGCGCCATAACTCATCGCAAAGTGCGCGCCAAATGCGCTAGATTCTGCGATTTTCCCACTAAATGCGCTGACAAATCCAAAGTCAAATCCAGATAATTCTCCGCTGTCAAAAAAGTAATTATGATTTACAAATGGCGTGAAAACAAAGTGGTAGTTTTTGGTGGATTCTGCGGTGGATTCTGCGATTTTCGCAGAATCTTTTGTGTGTAAATTGCGATTTATTCGGCGATTTGGTGTGCGATAAAAAAATGCGTCATTTTGTGCGAAAAGTGCAGAATCTAACCACATTTCGTCATTGCGAGACTTGACGAAGTCAAGGCGTGGCAATCTATTTTTTTGGATTGCCGCACTCGCTTCGCTCGTTCGCAATGACGATTTATGCAGATTCTGCGAAATTTCTGCGTTTTTACGGATTCTGCGTTTTGGTGCGCTAGATTCTGCGGATTTGCTAATTTTGCGCGGATAAATCATCGCATCGCTAATCAAAAATAGATTATTCATCGCCCTTGCATTCGCCCTGCCAAGCGTTGCAATCTCGCTTTTTGAAGTATCGATTGTGACGATGAAATGACTGCCACTTTGGGAAAGTTGATAAATGCTACTTTTGGCTGCAAGTCGCCAAAATGGCACTTCTAGCGTGGATTTGGCGTCATTTGCTTTATTTACGATGAGTTTATCTAACGCGTATTTTGCGCCAAACTCGAAGTTTTCGCCAAAGTCTAAAATCAACTTTGAGGTGGCGTCTTTGAAAGAAATACTACTCTCTTTTAGTCGCATAATCAAATGTGAATTTTTGTTGCTATCCTTGCTCTCGTATTTCTCAAAGGCGTTGAATTCGCTTTGTGCTTCGTCAATCTTTATTGCGTAGTTGCCTATTTTGATATGATTTCCAGTCGCCTCAAAGACGAAATGTAGCGCGCCATTAGATTCGCTAGTCAAATAACTGCCCGTATTTGTGAATATCGTGCCGTAGTTTTCGATAGTTATCGTCTGTGCTTGGTTTTGGCTCCAAAATCCATTCATCGTGCCGTAGTTTGTAAGAGAATGGAGATAGTTGTTTGCGGTGTGCTGATAAAGTCCCTTTGAGGTGATGTGTCCGTAGTTTATAAATCTCTTTATGGTGGTTTGTATGGTGATTTGGTCGCTTGTGCTAAATGCTCCGTGATTTGTGAGTAAATCTTGCTTTGTGGTAATGGTGCAATTGCCATTTTTGCAAATATCGCGCAACTCGGTGGCGTTTGCAAGTAGTGCTGTGAATGCAAATGCGAGTGCGCCTTTGAGTGCGAAATCTATAAATGCGCGATTTTTGGGATTTTTTGGATTTTTCAATACGGGGTTTTTAAAAGTGGGATTTTTTAGAGTGCAATTCCCCCCCCCCCCCGATTTTTCTTAAATACTTCATAGTTGCCCCCTTTCTTTGATTTGCCACGAGCAAGATTCGCCACCAAATAGGATTTTTATGGATTCATTTTGGGCGCGAATCTCGCGTGGTAAAATGCACTCGATTCGCTCTAAAATGACGCTTTTTTGCGGGATTTGCGCCGAATCTAACCCATAAATTTTAAAGGCATTATCGCTTATAAATTTTTGCAAATTTTCTAATCGATTATGTGCTTCAAAAATCTCACATAGCTTTGGAAGTAGCACAGGTGCGGAAAAAATCCCCGCAGCACCTTTTAATTTCGCACTTTCTAAATGTGGCGCAGAATCGCTCCCAAAACTAACCTTTGGATGCGCACTCAGCGCAAGATTTAGCAACGCCTCTTTGTCCTTTGGCGTTTTTAAAATGGGTTTGCAAAAATAATGCGGATTCATTGCGCCACCAGCGAGACAATCCAAATCCAAGCTAATATGATGAAGCGTAAGCGTGGCAAAAAGGTTTGGGTGTCGCTCCAAAAGCGTGATACTGCGCCTATCGCTTAAATGCTCCATAATGATTGTTAGGCGTGGAAAATTTCTTGCAATTTCTACAAAAACTTCGCCAAATTCAAATTCTCTATCCATACAAAAGCCGTTAGTTTCGCCGTGTATGGATAAAATGAAGCCTAAATCTTGCGCGATTTCAAAGATTTCTAGCGTTTTTTGGTTTAAAATTTCAGCCACGCCAAATTCGCTTCCCGTAGTCGCGCCTTTTGGGTAGAGTTTTAGAATCTTTATGCCATTTTTTTTGGCAGATTCAAGCTCGAATCGATTTAAATTTTCTGTCAAATAAAGGCTCATTAGTGGCAAAAAATTTGTATTTTTTGTCGAATCTAAAATCGCTTTTTTATAATCTAACGCCATTTTTGTCGTGGTGATGGGAGTTTTAAGGTTTGGCATTGCAAGAGCGGCACTAAAATTTTTCGCACTCGCACCCGCGACAGCCTCCAAAATCGCGCCTTCACGCAAATGAATGTGCATATCAAGCGGATTTTTTAGCGTGATTTTCGCACTCATCGTAAATCCTTTTGCAAATCTTTTTGGCATTCATTAAGCAAATCTAACATTACTTTTTTGTAAAGCTCGGCAAACTCGTGCGTTGTGGCTTCAAAGCGCGTAACAAGCACGGGCGTTGTGTTGCTAGCGCGGATTAGTCCCCAGCCATTTTCAAACACCACGCGAATCCCGTCAATATCGATAATATCGATGATTTTAGGGAAATCTGTGGGCAAATCTTGCGAATCTTTTAAATCTTGCTGATTTTGGCGAATCTTATTTAGCATTTTTACAAGTTTTTTGATAATTTCAAATTTTGTAGATTCGGTGGATTGTATTTTTTCTTCATTTGTTGAAAACATTTGCGGTAGGGATTTTATAAAGGATTCAACTTCGCTCACGCTTTCATCTAAAAATAGCTCCAACGCCCTAAAACTCGCATAAATCGCGTCATCATAGCCAAAATATCTATCATTAAAAAATAAATGTCCGCTCATTTCTGCCGCAAGGTGCGCATTTGTCTCGCTTAATTTTACCTTCAAATTGCTATGCCCAGTCTTAAACATAATTGCGCGTCCGATTTTGTCAATCTCGCTATACATAACCGCGCTACACTTTACTTCGCCGATGACAACGGGCTTTGTGCCGTCCTTTGCGATTTGCCTAGCAAAGAGAATGGCAAGTTCATCGCCTTTGAAATGATAATGCTCCGTCAAAAGCCCGATTCTATCGGCGTCTCCGTCAAATGCAATGCCGATTTTTATGTCATTTTCTTTCATCGCATTTTGCAAAAATACAAGATTTTTGTCCTCGCTTGGGTCGGGGTGATGATTTGGAAAATTGCCATTTGGCTCAAAAAACAAAGGCAAATAAGGGATTTGCAAATTGCAAAGCACCGATTTTAGTGCGATTGCCGCCACGCCATTGCCACAATCAAAGGCGACTTTGTGCGGAAAATTTTTTAGTCTTGCAAAATGTGCGGTTAGAAAATCAATGTATTCATTTAGTGCGTTTAGCTTCGTAATCTGCGGGTTTTGTGGCGAATCTGATTCGGCGCACGAATCTTGCGAATCGCTTAAATTTTGCATAATTCTCTCCCCCAAAGCGCGAATCTCATCACCATAAAAGGGCTTTTTTAGAATGGTAATCTTAAAGCCATTATACTCGGGCGGATTGTGCGAACCTGTAATCATAATGCTTGAATCTACCTGCGCGATTTTAGAGTAAAGGCTGAAATAGGCGATGGGCGTAGGAATCATACCTAAATCGTAGATTTTTATTTTAGATTCTGCATTCGCAGAATCTACCCACCCCCTTAATCCCCCTCCGCAAGGGAGGGGGAGAGATTGAGAACTATCCTCTCGCATTTGGGAGGGGGGATTTTGAGATTCTGCGTTTTTGGCGTGAATCACAGAATCTGCATTTTTTTTATTAGATTCTGCGATTTTCGCAGAATCTACAACGGAAGGAATCGCAGTAGTGCTTTCGTAGTTTTCGCTAGATTTGGGGCGTGAGACTAGACTAGCGGTCTGCGAACGCTCCAAATCTAGCGAATCTGCGGAATGATTACCCGAGAACGAATTGCGCGACTCCAAAGACGAATTGCACTCCAAAATCCCCTCACATAGCCACGAAAACAAAGTAGGACTATGCGTCCTTGCATCATACCCTATTGCCACACTTCTCCCGCCACGCGCTAAAATCTCTTTTCCCAACTCCGCACCGATAGCCACCACGACATTTTTGCGCAAATCCTCCCCAAAAATCCCGCGAATGTCGTATTCTCTAAAAATACTCATTTTGCCACCTTTTTTTAAATTTTTTTTAGCATTTTTAGCTAAAATTATATCTATTTTTTTAAGATTTTGGAGTTGAAAATGGGATTTAAAAACTATCTAAATACGCTAAAAAACTACGAATCAGGCAAACCAATCGAACTTGTGGTGCGCGAATTTGGCATTTATGAAGATGATGTCATAAAGTTAGCAAGCAATGAAAACGCGCAAGGCTGTGCAAAAGCTGTGGCAAAGGCGATTAAAAAAGAGGCAAAAAACGCCTTTCGCTACCCCGATGATAGTGCTTATGAGCTAAAAGAGGCATTAGCAAAAAAGCACCGAATCTACCCGCAAAATGTCATTTTAGGCAGTGGGAGCGACCAGATTATTGACATTTTGATTCGCGCTGTGTGTAGCAAAGGCGACAAAATTTTGACTAGCGCGGTTACTTTTGCGATGTATGAGATTTATGCAAAGCAGTGCGAAGCGCAAGTGGTTAGGACAAAAAGCGATATTTTTAACGCAAATGAAATCATCGCCCTAGCAAAAGCGCATAAGCCAAAAATCATTTTTTTATGTGTCCCAAATAACCCGCTAGGCGATTGTCTCACGCGTGATGAAGTGTATAGGATTTTAGATTCGATTGACAAAGATTGCATTGTCGCGCTTGATTGCGCCTACAACGAATTTGCAAAATTTAAGGACAAAAATAGGGCGATTTCGCCAAGTGAGCTGATTTCAACCTATCCAAATGCCATTTTTTTAGGGACATTTTCTAAACTTTATGGGTTGGGCGGACTTCGCGTGGGTTATGGAATCGCCATTGATAGCACTATTGCAACGCTTTCAAAACTACGCCCACCTTTTAATAATACAAATATTTCGCTAAAAGCCGCGCTTGTCGCGCTAAAAGAAAAGAAATTTGTCGAAAAAACGCTTGAAAACAACGCAAAGCAGATGAAAATCTATGAAAAATTCGCAAAAGAAAACGGCATTAGATTTATCGAATCTTACACGAATTTTATCGCATTTTTCTTTGAATCAAATGTCGATTCAACCGCGCTGTGCGATTATTTGCTAAAAAATGGCATAATTATTAGAAATCTAAAAAGCTACAATCTAAACGCCGTGCGAATCACAATCGGGCTAGAAAAAGAAAACAAACAAGTGCTAAAATATATCGCAAAATTTTTAAACAAAAATGCTACGAAATAGGGTTTAGGGCGGATTCGTGGATATCAACAAACTCTTTAAGCAACTTTTAGATTTATACAATCGCCTAAACAAACGCCAAAAAATCGCTATGATTGGCGGGGTTGTGGCGATTGTGGCGTTTTTGGCGTTTTTTATCGTATTTTCGATTACGGAACGAAACGAAAATGCAAACTACGCCGTGCTTTTTGATGGGCTAACACCTAGCGATAACGCGCTAATTTTGCAACATTTGCAAAGCAACAATATCCCTTATAAACTGCAACGCGAGGATACGATTTTAGTGCCAAAAGATGTCGTTTATGAGCAACGAATCGCCCTATCAAGCAACGGAATCCCAAAAAATAGCAAGGTTGGCTTTGAGATTTTTGATGAGCAAAGCTTTGGGATAACGGAGTCAGAGTTAGCTATCAAGCGAACTCGCGCTATTGAAGGCGAGCTTGGACGCACGATTGAGAGCCTAAAACCTATCATTTCAGCAAGGGTGCATATCGCAATCCCAAAAGAAAGCGTTTTTGTAAGCAAAGAAGTTTTGCCGACAGCCTCCGCCACGCTTGAAATCGCCCCAAATATGTATCTAACGCCAAATCAAATTGAGGGCATTAAAAATCTAATCGCCTCCGCCGTCTCAAAACTCACCAAAGAAAATGTCGCCATCATCAATCAAAACGGCGAGCCACTTGACGCAAATAACGAATCCACCGCCACAAATGAAATCATAAACTTGCAATTAAAATACAAAAATAATTTTGAGCGCATTTTAGAGGATAAAATCAGCAATGTTTTAACGCCCATCATCGGGGGCAAAGATAGGGTTGTGGCAAAGGTAAATGCGGAGTTTGACTTCTCGCAAACCAAAAGTATGAAAGAGACTTTTGACCCAAATAATGTCGTGCGCGGGGAGCAAACGCACGAAGAGCGCAAAGAGGGCGTTAGCGAACCTGAAATCGGCGGAGTGCCCGGCGCAGTTAGTAATGTGGGACCTGTGCAGGGGCTTGATTCGCTAAATAATAAGCAAATCCACACCATAAATACGACTACCACAAATTACGAAGTCGGCAAGACGATTTCAGAGATAAAGGGGCAGTTTGGCACACTAAAACGATTAAGCGCGGCGGTGGTGGTTGATGGGACTTATGCGCTAGTAAATGACAATGGCGTGGAGAAAATGCAATATGTTGCGCTAGATTCTGCGAAAATACAGCAAATTGAGGCACTTGTAAAGCAAACGATTGGTTTTTCGCAAGAGCGGGGCGATATGGTGAGTGTCGGTAACTTTGAGTTTAACGCAAAGAGTGGCTCTTTCACACCGCAAACTTCGCTTGAAAAGGTTATGAACGCACTTAAACCCGCCCTGCCCTTGCTAAAATATGTCCTTGTGGCGATTATCATCTTTATATTCTATCAAAAAATCATCGCGCCATTTGCACAGCGAATGATTGAGACGCAAGAAAAAAGCGATGAGGATATAGAGTCGCTAATCGCCCTTGATGAGGACGAAGAGATAAGCAATAAAGAAAATGAACTCCGCAAACGCATTGAAAATCAGCTCGGACTTGGCGATTTTAGGGAGGATGAGCTGAAATATGAAGTGTTGCTAGAAAAAATCAAAACACTTTTAGCGGAGAAACCGCAAGAAGTCGCAAATCTTTTTCAAACGCTAATCCGCGATGAGTTGGGATTAGAGGATATTAAAAAAGGGGCGTAAATGGCATTTAATCTAACGCAAAATCAGCGCGCACAATATGATGAGTTTTCGATGGCAGAGAAAATCGCCATTTTGCTTATGCAGGTGGGCGATGATTTAACGGGCGAGGTTTTCTCGCATTTGGATTTGGACTCAATTACTGAAATTTCAAAATTCATCGCACAAATGAAAAGCACGGATAAAAGCATTGGTGCGGCGGTTTTGGAGGAATTTTATGCGATTTTTCAAAGCAATCAATACATTACGCAAGGCGGATTTGAGTATGCAAGGGAGCTTTTATATCGCGTGTTAGGCGAAGAGGAAGCAAAAAAAGTGTTAGAGAAGCTCTCCAAATCAATGCAAGCGGCAAAAAACTTCTCTTATCTCTCAAAAGTCCGCCCACAGCAGCTTGCTGACTTTATCGTAAATGAGCATCCGCAGACAATCGCGCTAATTTTAGCGCATATGGATTCAAACTCGGCGGCGGAGACTTTGAGCTATTTTTCAGACTCGGAACGAGCGGATATCTCTATCAAAATGGCGAGTTTGGGCGATATCGCGCCAAATACGATTAAGCGAGTGTCCGCCGTGCTAGAAAATAAGCTAGATTCGCTTACAAGCTACAAAGTCGAAGTGGGCGGACCGCGTGCGGTGGCGGAGATTTTCAATCGCTTGGGGCAAAAGGCGGCAAAGACTACGCTATCTCACATCGAGCAAAGCGATGAGCAATTAGCAATCAAAATCAAAGAGATGATGTTTACATTCGAAGATATCGTAAAACTCGATAAAAACGCCATTATTGAGATTCTAAAAGCGGTGGATAAAAAGGATTTGACGATGGCACTAAAATCCGCGCCAGAAGAGTTAAAACAGAAGTTTTTAAGCAATATGAGCCAAAGAGCGGGGGAAACATTTATCGAAGAGTTGCAATATTTGGGCGTCGTCAAAGTGCGTGATGTGGAGAGCGCGCAAAGAAAAGTTGTCGAAATCGTCCAAGCACTAAGCGAGCAAGGCGTCATCACCATAGGCGAGGCAGATGATGTTGTTGAGTAATGAAAAAAGCGTAATCGCGCTAGATGAGCTAGATGCGCACACGATGAATAAATATAGCTTTAAAACCATCGCAGAATCTAGTGTAAAATCGCAGAATCTAAACGCAGAATCTCGCCAAAAATCCACAGATTCAGCACCCAAAGTCGCAGAATCTACGATAGATTCTACAAAAGATTCTACATTTGCGCCAAGTAAAGCGCAGGTTGCGATGATTGAGAGTAGTTTAGAAAAAGAGTTGATTGATAAACTTTTGCAAAAAAGCGATGATTTGAGTGCGACATTAAAGGGCTTTGAGAAGCGATTTTCGGACTTGCAAGCCCAAGCAAACGAGCGCGAAAAAGTTGCCAAAGAAGAGGGCATAAAAGAGGGCAAAATGATGGTGGATTTGGAGCTAAAAAATAGCATCGAAATTGAGCGAGAAAAAATCGCAAGTTCGATAAATAAGCTAGATTCAGCAATCGATGGGGCAAAGGCGCAGATTGAAAAATTGGAGAGTGAATTAAGCTCCATTGCGCTAGATATCGCAAAAGAAGTCATCATCAAAGAAATCAGCGCAGAATCTGCCAAAGTCGCCGCTTCGATTGCAAAAGAGTTGCTAAAATCGATGAGCGGGAATTTAGATGTGGTGATAAAGGTGAATCCCGCTGATTTTGAGTTCTTAAACAATTTGGCAAAAGGCAAGGAAAATATCAAAATCAAAAGCGATGACGCCATAGCAAAAGGCGGCGTGGTGATTATCAGCGAAAATGGCAATATCGATGGTAGCATAATGTCGCGCTACAAATTGCTAAAACAAAGCGTCATTGAGAATTTAAAGGGCTTTTGATGGGTGATAAAAGTGGGAATGCCAAGTTTGAATCGATATTTGAATCGATAAAAAATCACTTTGATACGCAACCAAAAGGATATAAATGACTTCCATAGCGCAAAAATATGATGAAAATTTAGAATCTAGGGTAGATTTTACGGATTTGGTGTGCAAAAAGCGTGAAAATCTATCGCCATTTTTCAGCCATAAAAATATCACATTGCACCAAAATTCTGTGCTTAAAACTTCGCTTTTATCACCGCAAAGTGTGGATTTAATCATCACTTCTCCACCCTATAATGTCGGCATAGAATACAACTCAAATGACGACACAGGCGAATATGAAAACTATTTGAAATTTTGCGAAAAGTGGCTAAAAAACTGCTATTTGTGGGCAAAAGATGGGGCGAGATTTTGCCTAAATATCCCGCTTGATAAAAACAAAGGCGGACAGCAAAGCGTGGGAGCGGATATAACGACACTAGCCAAAAAAAATGGCTGGAAATACCACAGCACGATTGTGTGGAATGAGGGCAATATCTCACGGCGCACGGCGTGGGGGAGCTGGCTCTCCGCGTCTGCACCTTATGTTATCGCGCCTGTGGAGTTGATTTTAGTGCTTTACAAAGGCGAGTGGAAAAAGACACAAAAAGGTGTTAGCAACATAAATAAAGATGAATTTATGGCTTGGACAAATGGACTTTGGAGTTTCAATGGTGAATCTAAAAAGCGCGTAGGACACCCTGCGCCTTTTCCGCGAGAATTGCCAAAGCGGTGCATAAAGCTTTTTTCATTTGTGGGAGATGTGGTATGCGACCCATTTTGTGGCTCTGGCACGACTATGATAGAGAGTTATCTTAACAAACGCGAATTTGTCGGTATTGAAATCGATAAAAGCTACTGCGAACTATCAAAAAATCGCTTTTTGCAAACAATACAAAAAGACGCAAAGATTATTTTAGAAGGATTATTTTAATGGATAAGCAAATTTCGCAACTTGATTTGATAATGGAATTTTTTAAGGCAAATTCTAAACGCGATATTTCACACCCCGAAGTTGTGGATTGGGTAACGAGTGAGTGGCAAAAGCGCACGGGCAAAGTATTTCGCGACCCTGATAGAGGCATTCGCAGTTTGCACCAAAGGGGCTATTTGCAAAAAATCGCCAAAGGTGTGTATCGCTATGAGCCTAAAATGGTGCATTTAAGGCAGGATTTGGAGGATTTTAGCCCTGCGCTAAAAAAGCAGATTTTGGAGCGAGATAATTATAAATGTGTGATTTGTGGGCTTGGCAAAAATGAGGGTGTAGAACTTCACATAGACCACATAAAGCCCAAAGATTTGGGTGGCAAAGCGACTTTGCAAAATGGACAAACGCTGTGTGCAAGGCATAATTCTTTAAAGAAAAATTTAAAGCAAACCGAAACGGGTAAGAAAATGTTTATAAGAATTCTTGAAACCGCAAAAGAAGCCGATGACAAAGAGTTGATTGCATTCTTAAACGAAGTGCTTGAAGTATATGAAAAACACAATATCAACGGGCATATTGTGTGGAAAAAGTAAATGAGAAACACAATGCAAGATTTTAAGCAAATTTCACAAAATCCACGCGTGAATCTTAACGCAAATTTAGATTCAACCGCGAATCACCGCGAATTTGGCTCTCTAAAAGGCAAAAGTATCGATGAGTTAAAGGCAATCGCAGCGCAGATTCGCACTCGAATCATCGAAGTTTTAAGCAAAAACGGCGGACATTTGAGCTCAAATTTAGGTAGCGTAGAAATCACAATCGCAATGCACGCGGTTTTTGACTGCTATAAAGACCCATTTATCTTTGATGTGAGCCACCAAATCTACGCACACAAGCTTTTAAGCGGACGATATGACGCATTCTCCACGCTTCGGCAGACAGGCGGTATCAGTGGCTTTGCAAAGCCTAGCGAATCAAACGCAGATTATTTCATCGCGGGGCATAGTTCGACTTCATTGTCGCTTGGAGTGGGCGCAGCACGGGCGATAAAATTGCGTGGCGAAAATCGTGTGCCTGTGATTTTAATCGGCGATGGCGCGATGAGTGCGGGGCTAATCTATGAGGCGTTGGACGAAATCGGCGACATAAAATACCCGATGATTATTATTTTAAACGACAATGAGATGAGCATTAGCAAGCCTATCGGGGCGATGAGCAAGTATCTCTCCACCGCCACAGCAGGGAAAATGTATCAAAGTTTGCGCGATAAAGCAAAGTCGTTTTTAAACATAATGCCCGATTCGGCGACATTTTTGGCAAAGCGATTTGAGGAATCGCTGAAACTTATCACGCCCGGCATTTTGTTTGAGGAACTTGGGCTTAGCTATATCGGTCCTATCGATGGGCATAATATCGCCGAACTCATTAGCATTTTTCAAAAGGCGCGAGATTTAAAAAAGCCCGTTTTGATTCACGCACAGACGATTAAGGGCTATGGCTACAAAATCGCGCAAGGCAGGTATGAAAAGTGGCATAGTGTCGCGCCATTTGACACAAAGGATGGCACTCCGCTAAATCCGCCAAAGCCCACCAATCCCACAAAGATTTTTGCAAACGAGCTATTAAAACTAGCCCAAAATGATAGCAAAATCATCGGCGTAACCGCTGCGATGCCTAGTGGCACGGGGCTAGACTTGCTAATGGATAATCTACCCGAACGCTTCTTTGATGTCGCCATCGCCGAAGCACACGCCACCACTTCGATGGCAGTGATGGCAAAAGAGGGCTTTAAGCCCTTTGTGGTGATTTATTCGACATTTTTGCAACGCGCCTTTGATAGCATTATCCACGATGTTAGCATTATGAATCTGCCCGTGCGATTTGCACTTGATAGGGCTGGAATCGTAGGCGAGGACGGCGAAACTCATCAAGGCATTTTTGATATTTCATATTTGTCGCTAATCCCAAATATGACGATTTTTGCTCCCCGTGATGAGCGAAGTTTGGAGCTTGCTGTCCGCTTTGCAGCTGGGTTTGACAAATCGCCTTGTGCGTTTCGCTACCCGCGCGGTGGCTTTTTGCTAAAAAACAACGCCTTTAAAAATAAGCCTTTTAGATTTGGCAAAGCGGAGATTTTGTTTGAACCGCCACATTGTGAGCGAAGCGAAGAATCCAAAACTCCCAAAATCGCCTTTTTTGCCTTTGGCAACGGCGTGGGACGCGCACATTTGACAAACACATTGCTAGGATTTAGCGCGATTTTAGTGGATTTGCGCTTTGCAAAGCCCCTTGATAGCGCGACTATTTTAAGCATAGCAAGGCGCGTGGATAAAATCTATGTTTTTAGCGATGGTGTGAAAAAAGGCGGAATCGCCGAAAAAATCGCCCTTTTGTTAAGCGAAAATGCGGTGTTTGTGCCGATTAAATCATTTGAATTTGATGATAGATTTATTCAGCAGGGCAAAACCGCTGAAATTGAGGACATTTTAGGCATTTCGCCCCGCAAAATCGCAAGTGCGATTAAAAAAGATTTGCGCTAGATTCTGCGAAAATCGCAAAATCTAGGATTTGGATGGTTGCTTCGCTTCGCTCGCAAATTCTGCGAATTGCCACGATTTGCTTCGCAAATCTCGCAATGACGGGAAAAAACGCAGATTCTGCGACTCGCACAAAAATCGCAGAATCTCGCGCACGAGTCGCAGAATCCACACAAAAATCGCAGAATCTACACAATTTCGCAGAATCTAATCGCAGAATCTAAATTAGGAATTATTTTTGCTTATAAATCAAAAATCATTAGATTCTGCGCTAAAATTCGCAGAATCTGATTATAAAATCTAACAATTAGCGAGTTTTGAATGAACCCATTTAGCGAAGCAAAGAGCGTGTTTTTAGAAAAAGTCGATACGATGGATTATATCGATTTGGATATCAATATTTCGGCGCGTCATCGCATCGAGCAGTTGATTGAAAAAGTGCCATTTCAAATCGTGATTTTGACCGGTAAGCCCGGCGTTGGCAAGAGCTATCTTATAAAGCAGTTGGAGCAGAGTATCCCAAAGGGGCGATTGCATATCCAGCTTTTCCCATTTCTCTCGCTAAATGCGTTTTTAGCGCAGTTGCATATAAAATTTCTCCCACAAATCAAAATCCACAAAAATATGACGCGCGATGAGTTTTTCAAATCGTTTAGCGAGAATTTGAAGCGTGAAGAGCTCTCGCCTACGATTATCATCGATGAAGTGCAACTCTATGGCGATAAAGAGTTAGAAGTGATTCGAATGCTTAGCGATTGCCGTGTGTTTCGCTTTATTTTGGTAACGCACGCGCTAAAACATAAAGAAGTGCTAAATGAAAGCTATTTCACATCGCGCATTTGGGATAAAGTCGTAATCCGCGAGCTTGATGTGCCAAATATCCGCCTTTTCATCGCGCAGAAGTTAAGCAAGGCGGGGTTAGATTCAATCCCGCGACTTTTTAAAGAGTGGCATTATAAGTTTATTTTCAAGCAAAGTAGCGGTAATCTGCGCCTAATCACGCGAATGTGCTTTTTGCTCTTTGACTTGTGCGAGCACTATTACAGCGTGAATCCTACGCTATTTAGCAAGGGTGAGATACCCAAAAAGATTGTAGAGATGGCGGCAATCGAACTAGGGAGTTTAGATGTTTAGCAAAATGCGCAGAAAATTTGTCATATCATTTACCTACATTAGCGTGCTTGCGATAGGTGCGCTGATTTATTTAGTCGTATTTTTATTCGCGGAAAATCGCCAAAATGCGATGAGAACAAGCGGTGGCGAAGATTTCTACCCGCCGAATCTTTCAAATTCGCAGAATCTTTCGCCGAATCTTTCGCAAAATTCGCAGAATCTCGCGCAAGATTTTTCACAAGCACCGCTAGATTCTGTAAAGTCGCTAGATGAGTTGCCAAATGAGATAGATTCTGCGTTTAATGCGCTAGATTCTACGCCAAACACCGCAGAATCCGTAACAACAGATTTGCCAAAACTCCCGCGAAATTTCATCGTAGAGGTAAAAGTCCTAAATGTCCGCGCAAAGCCAAGTGTCGAGGGCAAAATCTTAAAGCGATTTAAAAAAGGCGCGGTGATTCGCATTAGCGAGATACAAGGGCAGTGGGCGAAGTTAGAAAACGGCGGATTTGCGTTTTTGAGTTTGCTAAAAGATAGTGCGGAGAATGCGGGAGATGGCACGAAAAATGCGGGTGATTCTGTAAAAGATGGCGCAAATCAAAAAGGGCGAAATTGAAGCTGTTCGCCGTTTTTGGCAATCCCATAGCCCACTCCAAATCGCCGTATTTGCATAACTCCACATTTTACAATTTAGGCATTGACGCAAGGTATGTGCGAATCTTAATGGATTTAACCACAAATGCGGAGGATTTTAGGGAGCAATTTTTCGAATATGGGTTGAGCGGGGCAAATATCACTATCCCATTTAAAGAAATCGCGCTTGAAGCCTGTGATGAGGTAAGCGAAATCGCACAAAAAATCGGCGCGATAAATACCATTGTTCGGCGTGATGAGCGACTTTTTGGATATAACACAGATGCGATGGGATTTTATCGCAATTTGATAGATTCTGCGAAATGCGTAAAAAACGCGAATTTTAAAAATCCAAATTCTAGTATTTTGAGCGAAAAATCGGGGTTGCGCAGTTGTGAGCAAGGCGATAGAACTAATGGTTCATCAACGAAGCGAACAACAAGTCTCCCCGATTTATCGCCAAAAGACGAATTTGTAAAAAATGCGCTAATTGTCGGTGCTGGCGGTAGCGCAAAGGCGATTGCCTTTATTTTACAAGAGCGCGGGATTTGCGTGGAGATTATCAATCGTAGCGAAAATCGATTAGAATTTTTTAGGCAAAATGGCTTTAAAAGTGCGAATTTTGCGGAATTTAGCGCGAATCTCAGTGGCGAATCGCAGTATGATTTGATTGTCAATGCGACTTCATCATCGATAAATGGCGAATTACCTTTGGATAGGGCGATTTTGGCAGGGCTTTTCAAACGCGCAAAAATCGCCTTTGATTTAATGTATGGCAAAAAATGCCCGTTTTTGGAGTTTGCCAAAAATCGCAGAATCTGCGCGATTGACGGCACAAAAATGCTTCTTTTTCAGGCAATCGAAGCATCGAAAATCTTTTTAGAATCTCACAAATCAAATCAAATCGAAACCGCAATGCACTTGGCATTTCGCAGAATCTAAAAAATAAAACTCCCCTTTCGTCATTGCGAGTGCGAAGCGAACGCGGCAATCTATAAATCAAAAAATGGATTGCTTTGTTGTTTTCGTTACGCTCAAACTGCCTCGCAATTTTGTTTGGATTGCCACGACTTGCAAGCAAGTCTCGCAATGACAAAATCAATTCTGCGAATTGCAACAAAAAACGCAGAATCTGCAAAATTTATTAGATTCTGCGAAATTTTTATTTAATTTTCACTTTAAAATATTTTTAAGAATTATTATTATAATATTGCGATTTTAAATTTAAAAATTCAAAGGAGCAAATATGAAAAATAAAATTTTAGGCATTTCGATGGCGGCGAGTTTGGCGATTAGTGGCGTTTTTGCCGATGATGGCGAAAATGAAATCGCAAAACATTTTAAAGAAAACTATTCTTACAATGCGCAAGTCGGGGCGCAATATTCGCAAGGATACTCGGGCAATAGAAGCAATTTTCAAAGTCTCTATGGGTATTTGGGATTTGAGGGCGTGGAGTTTGAGCGACTACGCTTTGGATTAAGTGCGATGGGTAGCGTGAATATCGGCAGGATAGGCAAGACAACAGATGATTATAATGATATGCTCGCTTCAAATGCGATTTTATATCAAGGATTTATCGGCTACACAAGCGAGTATTTTGATGTGAGTGCGGGGCGCGAAGCGGTGGATTTGGAGTGGGTTAGCGACTATATCGAAGGGGCGAGATTCGCCGTGAAAATCCCGCAAGGCGCGACAAAAATCGAAGGGTATTGGTTCTCACGGCAAGGCGTGGCGGATTATAATGAAATCGTGCAGTTTGAAAACAATGTGAGGGGCGATTCGTTTATCGCGGGGATTACGAATAATTCTTATGAACCGCTGATGGTGGAGGCGTATTTTATGAGTGTCGGCGGGACGAGGACAAGCGAAGTGCCAAGCTATTTAGGCGCGTGGATTGGGGCGAATCTAAATTTAGGCAATGAGTTTATCGCGTCATCTACGAGTATAAAATATTCATTTTTTCACGCAAATCCCAAAGATACGCTTGATACGCACTTTTTAGATGTGGCGGAGCATTTGGAGTTTGCCGTTGCGGATGAGCATAAATTAAGCGCGACACTTGGCGTGATGAAAGTCTTTAACAAAAGCGCAGAATCTGGCGGTGTGGTGGATTTCGCATCGATTGGCAATCGCCGTCCGCTAAATAAAGGCAGTGGTTATTTCTACGATACAAACGCGCTCACGGCGTATTTTGGCGTGGGATATGGATTTGCGGATTATTTTGATATTGAATTTTTATATGGCAATATTAGCGATATAAAGGGCAATATCAAAAGCGAAGAGACGCTAAAACCGCTTCACAATATCGATATAGTCGCCACAGGTAAATACGCAGGGGCAGAGATTGGCGCGAAATACCGCAGGGTGTTTAGCACGCAAAAGGTGCATAATTATTTCGAAGCGTTTGTGGCGTATAATTTTTAGATTTTGGATTTAGATTCTGGCAGAATCTACGAAATTTTTTTGGGGTGAATTTGGGGTAATTTTGGAGTGAAAAATATGAAATTAGTTAGGTTTTTAGCGATTTTTGCGCTAATTTGCGCTTTTGGCAATGCAAAGGATTTTGAAGCGGATGCGAAAATTATCCGTGAAATGCTTGATAAAAGCATTGCGGTGTATAAAAACGGCGATAATCTCTCTGCCAAAAAACTAGCAGAGGACGCGTATTTTCAGCATTTTGAAAATATCGAGGGGCATATCGGGCGCAATATGGGCAAAAAAGCCTATCTAATGGAGCGCAGATTCACTAACCTACGCAAACTATATCAAAATAAGGCTAACCCACAATCTAACGACTTGGAGCGCATAGAAGCCTTAATCGCGGGGCTTTATTTTGATATGGACGAGGTTTTGCCTATCCTAAAAGGCGGGATTCGCTTGGTGGCAGAAGTAAGCGATACGACTTATGATAAGGCAAAGGCGGAGGCGGATTCGATAAAGGCAGAAGCGCAAAGGCGCAAGGAAGCCGAAGCGATGTTTGCAGCGTTGCTTGGGGATACAAGCGATTCGAGTGCAAATTCAAGCGAATCTAGTGTAGATTCTGCGAACGCAGAATCTAATACCCACCCCCTAGCCCCCTCCGCAAGGGAGGGGGAACAAAACGCAGATTCTGCCATCGGCGCACCAAATACTTTAATCGATAGTAGCGCGGAGTTTCAACAAGCCGCAGGGCTAAATCCAAAGCTGTATTTTATCTACGAAAATATCAGCGCGAAGCTTGACATTGCCGCTATGCGCTTTCAAAAGGGCGAAATTGAAAGCGCGGCAAATCTCATTGAGAGCGCGCAATTTGATGATTATCGCAACACAAAGTTAGAAATCGCAATCAACAAAATCTCCGACAAAGGCAAGAAGATTCAGCAATCTATGCGCCAAATCACCCGTGAGATTCGCGAAAAAAGTATTGATGAAAAGCGATTGCGCGAGGAAATCACGGATTTAAGCGATGAGCTTTTTGATATTTTGCTAACCATTACGCCTGAGCAAATCGCGCTTGTGCAAGTGAAAGGCTTTGATGAGAGCGCGGTTACAAAAGATTACGCCAAAGTCGCTGATGATATAAAAATCGCGCTAAATAATATTTTGGATTCGTATCAAAATAAAGGTGCAAAAACGCTAATTGACGCACTGCAAAGCGCGTATTTGGATATTTTTGAAGGTAGTGGAATGGAAAATAAGATTGGCGCGATGAATGCAGATTTGAAAATGAAAATCGAAGCGCAATTCACGCGTGGCGTGGCGTTAATCAAAGCAGACGCGCCCAAAGATGACTTGCAAAAAACATTTGATGAGCTAAACAAACTCATCGCAAGTTCGCTTACTTTTATACAGGATTCAAGCGTGTGGTTTTTGTTTATCTCCGCACTTAGCATAATTTTGCGCGAGGGATTGGAGGCTATGCTAATTGTCGTGGCAATCGTGGCGTATTTGATTCAGAGTGGCAACAGCAATCGCACAAATATCGTGTATTCTGCGCTTGGCGTGGGCGTATTTTTGAGCTTTGTAACGGCGTTTGCGGTGTATTATTTTTTCAGGGAATACGCAGGGCAGTTTAGAGAGCTATTAGAGGGCGTAACAATGCTAGTTGCAGTCGCATTGCTCTTATATGTGGGCTTTTGGCTACTCTCAAAGGCGCACAAGTGGAATGAATTTATCAAACACAGCGCAAAAGAGGCGATTAGCAAGGGTTCATCTTACGCGCTTTGGTGGACTGTGTTTTTGGCAGTTTATCGCGAGGGCGCGGAAACCGTGCTATTTTATCAAGCATTGCTTTTTGATTCAAATACTTCGGCGGATTTTAGCGCGGTAATCGGCGGTTTGGCTTTGGGGTGCATTATTTTGGTGGTGCTATACTTGCTAATCAAACGGGGTGCGGTGAAAATCCCTATAAAACTATTTTTTCAAGCCACTTCGGCGATTATCTTTTTGATGTGTTTTAGTTTCAGTGGCAAAGGCGTAGGCGAACTAATCGAAGGCAAAGTTTTAACGCCGACACTAATCCCATATCAATTTGATGCGATTTCGTGGGCGGGACTTTATCCGTATTATGAGAGTTTGGGGCTACAAGCAATCGTAGTTTGCTTTATAGTCGGCGGAATCATCGCCACAAGAAAACTATCTCAAAAGGGAGAAAAATCACCAAAAACGGGAGGTGCAAATGCGTAACTAATCGTTTTTGTGTGATTTTAAAAAATTTTCAAAAGAAAGGATAATAAAATGTTAAAAAAGGTAATTTTTGGTTTGGCGTTAAGCTCGGCGGTTGTCTTTGCGGCGGAAGTGCCTATCGGAGATAGCCAAGAAAAAAATGGTATGGAAATCGCGGCGGTTTATTTGCAACCTATCGAAATGGAGCCCCGTGGCATTGATTTGGCAGCGTCAAAGGCTGACATTCACTTAGAGGCAGACATTCACGCGACAAAAGGCAATAAAAATGGCTTTGCGGAGGGCGATTGGATACCATATCTCACAATCGGCTATAAGATTACAAATTTGGATACCAAAAAGTCCAAAATGGGTAAATTTATGCCTATGGTAGCTGATGATGGCGCACACTATGGCGCAAATATCGCTATGGAAAAGGACGGCTTTGGACCGGGCAATTATGAGCTAATCTATCTCATCGAAAGCCCTGAAAAGCAAGGATTTGGACGACATGTGGATAAAGAAACAGGCGTAAATAAGTGGTTTGAGCCATTTAGTGTGAAATATAAGTTTCAATACAAAGGACGCCCAAAACCATAGGTGTGTGCAATTCGTCTCTCACGCGACCTTCGCGGGAGCTTGAAAAATTCTTGCTCGATGGACTTTATGTCCTATTTTCGCTCGAATTTTTCAGCACAACCCACGAATCTCGCGCAAGATACTAGAATTGCGGAACGCTTTAAATTTTTTTGTCATTGCGAGGCGAATCGCAGATTCGCCGAAGCAATCCAAATCAAGCGAATCTAAACTTTGTGAATCGCAATGACACAAAGGCGAATCTATGTATTGATTTGATTTATTCGCTTTTTTGTCTTTGATTTGCCTTGTCTTTTTAAGTCGCTTGATTTGGATTGCTTTGGGCAAAGCCCTCGCAATGACGAAGTTGAGAGCGAATCACAAATCCGCCCATTACTCCCCCTCCCTTGCGGAGGGGGTTAGGGGGTGGGTAATTTTCGCATTAGATTCTGCGATTTTTAGTTTGATTCGCAGAATCTGCGTTAAATTGTCATTTTGAGCGAAGCGAAAAATCTCAAAAAAACAGAGATTCTTCGCTTCGCACTTCGTGCTTCGCTCAGAATGACAAATATTTTTTAGATTCTGCGATTCGCAGAATCTACCCACCCCCTTAATCCCCCTCCGCAAGGGAGGGGGAGATATTGGAGATTCGCTCCGCAAGGGGAGAGAAATTATAATTTTTAAGGATAAAAAATGTCCATTTATTTCGTGCATTTTTTCGCGCTTTTAGTGCCACTTAGTTTTTTAGGTGCAATTTTTTTGGATTTCACGCAAGATTCGCGCAAATCTACCATAGATTCACGCGCTCAAAGCAAAAAGATTGCCCCTAAAAATCTCATATTTTCTATCATCGTAGGCGCGGTTTTTGCCTATATAGCGCACTTTATCGCCACAAAAAATCTGCAAGATGACACGCTAATTTTTATCACAAATATTTTGCTACTAATTGCACTTTTTGCCTTAATCGCACTTTATTTCACCACGCGAATCGCCCCAAAAATCGCAGACATTCCACTACTAAAAGAGAGCATTTTTGCCTTTATCACGCTTGGATTTTTCGTGCGATATTTAAAAGAGAGCGTGGATTTCAAACTCTTTGGCGCAGAGATTTTGGATACTTTGGCAATCAACTCTTTCGCGCTCACACTTCTTGCGCTAGGCGCGTGTGTGGCGGTGTTTTACTTGCTAAAAATCTTGCGTAAATTCGCGCCAAAATTCACGCTAATCATCGCTTTTGCCACTGCGATTTTGTCGATAAATCCTGTCATTGCGGATATTTTGCTATATTTGGTGCGACAAAATTTCCTCCCGAGTGGCGAATCGCTTATTAGCTACATTGGCAAAAGCCTATATTACGCGTTTTTAAACCCATATATTTTTATGGGATTTTTGCTAGTTTTGGGGATTATGAGCCTTACAAAAATCCCGCGCTACATTCATAAAAACGCACTTTTTGATTTGGATTATCGCAAAAAATGCGGACTAAAAAATTTCATAAACCAAAAGTTCGCCCTAAATATTTGCGTGTGTGTGGTGAGTGTGGGGATTTTGCTATATTATGATTTATACGCGTCAAAGCCTATGACGATTGATAAACCTACGATTTTGGAGCGTCCGCAAAGTGGCGTTTTTGAGTTTAGCGCGGAGATTTTGAGCGATAATAAACTGCATAGATTCGCCTATATTGACGATGAGGGCAAAGAGATTCGCTTCTTTTTGCTAAACAAATTTGAGGATAGAAGCTCCCCTGCGGTGGCGTTTGATGCGTGTGCGCTCTGTGGCGATATGGGCTATATCAAGCGCGGTGGAGAGCTAATCTGTATCGCGTGTAATGTGCGGATTTTCTTGCCATCTGTGGGGAAATTTGGCGGGTGCAATCCTATCCCGTTAGAATTTAGCAACGAAAATGGCACGATTCGCATTAGCCTTCAAAATGTGCTAGGCGGGGCAAATTATTTTAGCAAAATCGTTAGCAAAGAAGTAACCGACCCTGTGAGTGGCGCAAAATTGCTAAACACAGATGCGCTTTTTCGCTATGAATTTAACGGGCGGACATATTTTTTTCAATCGCAAGAAAACTATGACGCCTTTGTCAAAGAGCCTGAATTTTACGCACCTAGCGAACAAAGCGCGTTATACATAATCCAAAAATATCACCAAGAAAGTTAAAATGGAGTAAGCTAAAAATGACGCTAAATTTGATTAGAAAATCTATTGGCGGGAGCAGATTTCAAAAGATTCTCTCCCTAGTTACGATTATCGCAAGCACCTTGCTAATAAGCTGTATGCTAAATATTACGCTAGGCATCGGCAATCAAATCGCCAAAGATTTGCGTAGCTATGGGAGCAATATCGTGGTTTTGCCAAAGGGGACAACTCTTAGCGTGGAAGTGGGCGATGAGATTTTTGCGCCTTTGCAAAGTGAGAGCTATTTGGAGGAATCGCGCCTACATTTGATAAAGGAAATTTTTTGGCGCAATAATATTACCGCATTTGCGCCATTTTTGGACACTAGGGTGGAGATAGGCAATTTGTCGATTGTTTTAAATGCAAACGATTCAAGCGAATCGTCATTGCGAGTGAGCGAAGCGAACGCGGCAATCCATAAAAACAAAATAGATTGCCACGATTCTGCTACGCAGAATCTCGCAATGACGGAGAGTAATAAAGATTCTGCGAATCAAACAAAAATCGCAGAATCTAATTTAAATTGTCATATTGAGCAAAGCGAAATATCTCAAAATAGAGATTCTTCGGTTGCTACACAACCTCAGAATGACAAAATAATCGCAGATTCTGCAAAAAACGATTCAACTGCAATATTTACAGGAACATATTTTGATAAGATTATCGGCGTCCAAGACGAGCCCGAATTTAGCACAGGCGTGAAAATGCTCTATCCCGCGTGGAGCGTGGAGGGCGAATGGGTGGCAGATGATTCGCTTAACTCTATCCTTGTGGGAAGCGAACTTGCAAAAAGAGAAAATATAAAAATCGGCGACACGCTAATTTTGCGCGAATCTACCGCTGATTCACGCGATTCAAATCAATATCACGCCAAAGTCAGCGGAATCTTATCAAATAGTGGCGTTTATGACAATCGCATAGTAGGCTCTTTGGCGTTAGCGCAAAAGCTAATGGGCAAGGACAATATTTTCGCCAAAGCCGAAGTCTCTGCATTCACAATCCCCGAAAACACGCTTAGCTACAAAGCACGGCGCAATTTGGATGGGCTAAACGATGTAGAATTTGACACTTGGTATTGTAGCGCGTTTGCAAGTTCGATTGCCTACCAAATCGAAGAAGACTTCAAAGGCGCGTCTGCCAAAGCGCAAATCAAAGTTAGCGATGCGGAAAGCTCTATTGTGCGAAAGATTCAAGGGCTTATGGGGGTTACTAGCATAATCTGTCTGCTTGTGGCAAGTGTGGGAATTGGCGCGTTGTTAAGCGCGGAATTTCAGCGCAGACGCAAGGAAATCGGGCTTATGAAAGTGCTTGGCGCAAGTCTTTGGCAAATCTATGCGATTTTTGCGGGCGAATCGTGTGTCATAGCCATTTTTGGCGCAATCATCGGCTTTTTTGGCGGTGTAGGCGTAGCAGAGCTAATATCGCTTAGCATTTTTGCCCACACACTGCCGATTTCGTGGATTGCATTGCCATTATCTATCGCATTTGCGCTGTTTATCTCGCTTTGTGGCTCACTAATGCTACTAAAAAATATCAACGCGCTTTTACCTGCAAATGTGCTGTATGGGCGATAGGGAGGCGAAAATGAACGCAAATAACGCATTTTTTTACAAAAGCATTTTAAATTCACTGCGTGTCTCTTTTGCGCGTGTGAGCGTGATTGCAATCTCACTTTTTATCGGCGCGTGTGTGAGTAGCGCGTTTTTAAATATTTTGCTAGACATTGAATACAAGTTATCAAATGAGCTAAAAGTCTATGGCGCAAATTTCATTATCTCCCCCACACACGGGCAAAATCACATAGATTCGCGCTTGTATGATGAGAAAATCGCCCAAATCCCAAAAGACAAGCTAAAAGCCGCCGCGCCCTTTCTTTATGGCTCATTTAGCTTGGGGAGCAACTCTGCGATTGTCGCAGGTGTGGATTTTGGCGCGTTAAAGAGCGTTTTCCCTTTTATCGAAGTGGTTGATGGGCATTTTGGCAATAGCGTTTTTAGCGAATCTAGCGCATTTGTGGGCGTTAGTTTGGCAAAAAGTGCGGAAATCAAAGCAGGTGATACTATCACGCTAACCAATCAAAAGACGCTAGAAAGCGCGGATTTGGAGGTTAAGGGGATAATTTCAAGCGGAGATGAGTTTGATGGGATTGTGTTTGCGCCGTTAAAAGTGGTGCAGAATTTGGCAAGCGAATCAGAAAATCCCCCCTCCCTTACGGAGGACGCTTCAAATTGTCATATTGAGCGAAGCGAAATATCTCAAAATAGAGATTCTTCGCTCAACTATCGTTTCGCTCAGAATGACAAAATAAACGCAGAATCTACCACAAATTCGCAGAATCTAATCGCAGAATCTCACACAGCGCACAATTCGCAATCAAACAATCGAAGTAATGGCGGTGTTGCTTTGCGTTGTTTTGATGTGGAACGAGCGAAAATAGGACATAAAAGTCCATTGAGCGAAGTTTCGTATCAAAACAACGCAAATGAATACCCCAGAACAAATTGCCCACAAGACAACGCGCCAAAGCCATTTATCCACTACGCCAAACTTGTTTTATACGGCAACTTCGCCGAAGTCAAACAAATAGGCGAATCGTTAAGCGATTCGCAAATAGTCGCAAAGCCCATAGCGCAGGTGTCAATCAGCGAAGGCATAGTCCTAAACAAAATCAAATCGCTTATCTTTCTAATCTGTGCTACAATCCTATTTATCGCAAGTTTGAGCGTAAATACAAGCCTTAGCGCGATAATCTTTGCGCGAAAAAAGGAAGTCGCCTTGCATTTGAGCTTGGGAGCGCAAAAAAGCCAAATCGCCAAACTCTTTGGCGCGGAGGTTTTGCTTTTGGCGTTGATTTCAAGCGTGGTGGGCGCGATTTGTGGCTATGCTTTGGCGAATCTGCTTGGGTGGATTATATTTAATTCAAGCATTTCTTTTAGATTTTTAAGCATAGTAGGCGCAGTGGGAATCACGCTATTTTTTGCCTTTGTGGCGAGTTTTTACCCTATCAAAAAGGCGTTAAATGTCAATATCATCACAAATCTCAAAGGGGAATAATATGGTTTTAGAATTGCAAAATATAAACAAATCGTTTGGCAATGTCGTTGCGCTAAAAGGTGTGAATCTATCCGTCCAAAAGGGCGATTGGGTTAGCATTATGGGACCTAGTGGCAGTGGAAAATCTACGCTTTTAAATATCATCGCATTACTTGATGAGCCTAGTGGAGGGGAATATCGCCTTATGGGAAAATCTATGAGAGATTTAAGCGAAGAGGAAAAGATTGTGATTCGCAGGGAGAAAATCGGGCTAATTTTTCAGCAATTTCATCTTATCCCATATCTCACCGCGCTTGAAAATGTCGAACTTGCGCAATTTTATCACTCCGCAGTTGATAGCGATGACGCCAAAGCCGCGCTTGAAAAAGTAGGGTTAGGGCATCGAATCTCACATTTGCCAAGCGAACTAAGCGGGGGCGAACAGCAAAGACTTTGCATTGCGCGCTCTTTCATAAACAACCCCGATATTTTACTAGCAGACGAGCCTACGGGCAATTTGGATGGCGAAAATGAAAAAATCGTGTTAGAAGCATTTTGCAAACTGCGCGATGAGGGCAAAACGATAATCTTAATCACGCACAACCCCGAGTTAGGCGAATATGGCAACAAAAAAGTGCTTTTAAAGCACGGAGAAATGTTATGAAACCGCGCTTGTTAGCGAATCTCTGCGCGTTTGTGCTTTGCGTGGCGATTTTTAGTGCGACTATTTTTAGTGCGATTTTTTTTAGCGCGTGTGATGGCGATAAATACGCTACATTAAACGAATCCGCCCCCGAAATCGTGGCTATGGATTTGGAGGGACAAAGCGTTAATTTGCGCGATTTTAGCGGACAAGCCGTTGCGATTGTGTTTTATAAAAATGGTTGCGAAGCCTGTGTGGGCGTAATTCCTGCGCTTGATAATTATGCCAAAAGCGCGAATCTTGCCTCCATTGCGATAAATATGGCAAATTCAAAAGAGGAAATAATGGAGTTTTTGGAGGAAACGCCACTGCCAAATACGCGCGTTTTGCGCGATTCGCTGGGGGCGAGTGCGAAGCGATTTATTATCAATATGACGCCTACAATCGTTCTGTTAGACAAAGAGCATACGATTCGCGCCAAAATCATCGGCGTAACGGACTTTGGCAAGGTTGAAGCACAAATCAAAGAGTGGCTATGAATCTTTTTAAATGCGCGTGTGTGGTATTTTACGCGATTTTGCTATGCGGGTGTTTGGAGAGCAAAGGCGAGTTTGAAGCGATAAATGCGGGAAAAATAAATGCGGTTTATGAAAATGGGGTGCTGAAAATCATAGAATCTAACACAGATTTTTCACAAAACTTCATTTTATTTTTCTTTACCACCACTTGTGGCGTTTGCAAAGCGCAAATCCCCATTTTGCAAGAAATCGCGCAAGAATTAGAAAATGAAAATATCAAAATCTATGGCATTTTAGGCGACGCACCAAACAAAGATTTAGCCCAAAAATACGCAAAAGAAAGCGCAATCTCACTGCCGATTTTCTACGAAAATAGTGCTAGGCGATTTTTTAGCCAAATCGTAGGTGGCGTGAAAGGCGTCCCTGTGATTGTGATTTTCAAAGATGGCAAAGTCAAAGAAAAATTCGTAGGTTTGATACCAAAGGGCAAGATTTTAAGCGCGCTATAAAGGGCAGATTCTGGGTTTTGTGTGGATTTTTGGCGTTTTAGATTCTGCGATTCGCAAGAAATTGCAGAATCTAAAAATGGATTGCCACGATTTGCATTCGCAAGTCTCGCAATGACGAAGTATTCGCAAAAATTCCCGTGCGAATCGCAGAATCTAAATTCGCAGAATCTGCATTATAGATTGCCACGAAAATTCTTGCGAATTTTCTCGCAATGACGAAATTTAACGCATTAGATTCTGCGAATCAAAACAAATTTCGCAGAATCTCGCTCCAAAATCACATAATCTCGCCACAAATTTCGCAGAATCCAAATAAGATTCTGCGTCAAAATCCATCCAAACTTTGCTATAATCGCAAAATATTTTTTCAGCAAGGATTGTGCGTGATGATTGAGAAGGCAAGGCGTTTTTATGAGTTTTTGGCGAGATATTTTGTGATTGATATTATTTTGATGATAGTTGCGATGGCGTGCGTGCTTCACTTGCGCCTTGCGTATGCGGATTCTATGCAGTTTATGCCACAATATTTTTTTAATGACGAGCGCATTTTAACCACAAATGACGGATACCACTACGCAAACGCCACGCGCGACCGCTTGGAGGGGAATAAGGGGGATTCTGCGTTTTTCCCATCTGCGGAGTTTGAGATGCCGGCACTTTTGAGTGTGACGCTTTATAAAATCCTGCCATTTTCGCTTGATGAACTCTTCTTTTATATGCCGATGGTGCTTTCAATTTTGCTTGTCATTCCTGTGTTTTTGATTACCAAAAATTTTTCAAATTCTTTGGTGGCGTTTTTTGCGGCACTTCTTGCGCCCATAACTCAGGCGTATTCCGTGCGCACGATGGGCGGATATTATGATACGGATATGCTAATTTTGACAATCCCGCTATTTGTGGCGTATTTTCTGCTGAAAATTTTAGATTCTGCGAAATTGCGCTATGCGATTTTGGGGGCGATTTTTGGCATTATGGCGATTGCGTGGCATACGACAAGTGCCGTTGCCTTGCTTGGGGCGGGAGTGTTTTTAGGCATTTGCTACGCGCTAATTTTTAAAAGGGATGATTTGAGGGTTTTGGAGCTGCTTGGCGTTTTGATAATCGCGCTTTGCAATATGAATATTTTCCTAAAACTCGCGCTTTTGGCGGTGTATTTGCATTTTGTGAGCGATAAAGTTTTCATCGCGCAGAATCTCACAAATCAAATCAAAGCAAAGTTAAAATACAAATCCGTCACGCTATTTTTAGTCGCACTCGCCATTGGACTGCTTTCAAATGTCGATAGATTTATTAGCAGTTTTGCGCTGTATGTGGTGGCGGGAGACACTTTGCAAAATGCAAATATCATCGTGCGTGGCGTCACGGATACGATTATGGAGCTAAAACCGCTTGATTTTTATGGTGCGGTGGTGCGGATAATTGGCGATTACACGGCATTTACCATTGGCGCACTTGGGATTTTGCTATTGTTTTATAAAAAACCGCAAACGCTAGTTTTGCTCCCGTTTGCCTTGCTTGGACTTTTGTCGATAAAACTTGGCATTCGCTTTTCTATGTTTGCCTCGCCTGTGTTTGCCATCGGCGTGTTTTACTTTGTGTATTTTGTATTGCAGGGGGCAAAGCAGATTTTTGATGATAAAATCGTAATTTATGGTGTGAAAATCATTTCGTATGCGGTGATTGCGGGAGTTTGCATAATACCGCATTTTTATTTTGGGAAAAATATCGGTTATGCACCCGCGCTTTACAGCGAAGAGATGGGCGCGCTAAATGAGATAAAGGCAGATTCTGCGAGTAGGGAAAATGTGACGATTAGCTGGTGGGATTATGGATTTTTGACTTCGTATTACACAAATACCCGCGCAATCATCTCTGGCATCGATATGGATGGCGTAATGCACTTTGTAGCGGCAAAAATCATCACCGAGACAAATCAGAGGGCGGCGTATAATTTGATGAATATCGCTACGAATTTGTATTTTGAAAAAGATGATAAAAAGATGAATTTGGTGGAGAAAATCATCGCAAAATACGGCACTAGCGATAATCCAAACGCCGTTTTTGAAAATATGGAGCATTTTAGCGGAGTTGAAAAACAGCGCGAGATTTATATTTTCATCCCGTATCAGCTTTTTGAGCTAACCGCGACAATCGAGCAGTTTAGCGATATTGATTTACGCAACGGAAAGGCGACACGGACGGATAAAAAACTCGTGCGGTATTACAGCGTGGGAGTTGATGGCGATGAATTTGTGCTAGATGAAAAGGTGCGATTTAATCCCAAAAATGGAGTGGTAACGGATATCGAAAGCGGGAAAACGCTCCAAGTAAAGGCATTTCACAAGGTTGAGCGAGTGCATAATACCTTGCAGACGGATAAAGTGAATTATGAAAATGAAAAAGGCGCGCTGATTGCGGTGTTTTCTGTGGAGATGGGACGATTTTTCTTAATCGATGAGCGGACGAATGACTCGCTATTGGTGCAGTTTTTCTTATATGAAAATTATGATAGAAAATTATTTCAAATGCTTTACAAATCCCCACATTCCAAAGCGTGGAAGGTTAGGTGAGGGGGTAGATTCTGCGAATCGCGTGTAAAACGCAGAATCTAGCGCGAAAAAATAATCAAAATTCGCAGAATCTTATTTGGATTCTCGCGCGAGAAGCGAGTGCAGAATCTCAAATAATCCGTCATTGCGAGACTTGCCTTGGCAAGTCGTGGCAATCCAAGATTCTGCGTTTTTCGTGCAAATCGCAGAATCTAATCAAACAATACAAAATTCGCAGAATCTGCATTGATTTTTGTCATATTGAGACTTTGAAAACGCCGAAATATCTCAAACTCTCCCCCTCCCTTGCGTGTGGTTTTGCATTCTCTCCCCCTCCATTGCGGAGGGGGTAGGGGGTAAAATAAAATAATCCGTCATTGCGAGACTTGCTTGCAAGTCGTGGCAATCTATGCGCTAGATTCTGCGTTTTCGTGCGAGATTCTTGCGATTTTTTGGATTTGATTTGCGAGATTCTACGATTTTGCACACTAGATTCTGTAAATTTTCGTTAAAATGCTAAAATTTTTTCTAAAAAAGGCGCGCTATGGACTTCATCGCACTTATCCCCTACGCACTCATCGGCATCGTGGCGGGGGCGACTTCGGGGCTTTTTGGCATCGGCGGGGGGATGATAATCGTCCCATTTTCCCTGCTACTAGGCATTTCATCGCATCACGCAGTCGCAATTAGCGTGGTGCAGATGATTTTCTCATCCATCTTTGGCTCATATCTCAACTACAAAAAGCGAAATCTAAATCTCAAAGACGGGCTTTTCGTGGGATTTGGCGGACTAATGGGTGCGAGTTTTAGCGGGATAATCGTGAATTTTTTCTCAGATATCACGCTTACAGCGATATTTTTGGGCGTTGGCGTGATATTTTTCATCAAATATTTTTTTCGCTCCAAAAAAAGCGTGGCAGTCGCAAAGTCCCGCACGGAGGCACAAAAACGAGTAATTTTAGTAGGCACAGGCGCGCTTGTGGGCGTCTTTGCCATATCGCTTGGCATCGGCGGGGGCGTGCAGCTCGCGGCGATTTTGGGATTTGCGCTAGGGTATGACAGCAAGCAAGTAGCGCGAATCTCGCTATTTTACATTCTTTTTGCAAGCTGTGCGGGGAGTCTTTCATTCGCGCGGGAGGGAGTTTTAAACGAAAGCGTGGTGACGATGGGCGTGGCAGTGGGCGTAGGCTCGCTGCTTGGCGTATTTATCGGCACAAAAATGATGGAGAAAATCAAGCTAAACTCCCACAAAACCGCTATGCTTTGCGTCTATGCCTTTTCGATACTCACCACCGCATTCACGCTTTTGCGCAAAATGGGGATTTTGGGGATTTAGAAATGTTAAAATTTTTTAAAAAGGATTCGCAATGCCATTTGTAAATATTCGCATCACAAAAGAAAATGGGACGCCCACAATCGCGCAAAAGCGGGAGTTAATCGCAGGTGTTACAAACTTACTCGCCGAAGTGCTAGGCAAAAATAAGTCTAGCACCGTTGTCATAATCGATGAAATCGACACGGACAACTACGGATTAGGCGGTGAGAGCATAACAGAGGTGCGAAAAAGTGGCGCGAAAAAGGGCGTGAAAAATGGCGAAAAAGGGCGTGAAAAATGGCAAAAAAAGGCGTGAAAAATGTGTAACAAATAAAAAAGATTCGCCAAAAAGCGCGAAAAAGGGCGAATCTAAAAAGTAAAAATCTTAAAGATTATGTGAAACTAGGGTGATTTTTTGTCATTACGAGATTTGCTTGCGAGTCGTGGCAATCCAAAGGATTTGCAAATGAAGCAGTCGCAGAATCCCATCGCAGAATCTTAAAAAATATTTTTGCGTGAAATCCGCAGAATCTAAAAAATCTTTTTGTGTCAAAAATCCGCAGAATCCCACAAAGTGTTACCAAAATGCAAGATTTTTGCGTAGATTCTGCGAAAATTTGCTATTTTTGATGATTGAAAATCAAAATTTAAATTTTTATGCTACCATTTTTTCGCACCCAAATAATAAAAATTATTATTTGGTAGCTAAATTTTAACTTAAAGGATGAAAAATGATAGAGATTTTGAGGCAAATTCAGAGCGATAGTATTGTGTTTTTTATGAAGCTGCATAACTTGCATTGGAATGTGAAGGGGACGCTTTTTAAGCCCATCCACGAGAGCACGGAGCGGATTTATGATGAGTTTGCGGAGATTTTTGATGCGGTGGCGGAGCGGATTTTGCAAATTGGCGGAAAACCGCTTGTGACGCTAGATTCTGCGCTGAAAACTGCGAAAATCAAAGAGGAAAGCAAAAGCGATTTTAGTGGCGAGGAAGTGCTAAAAATCATTTTGGCGGACTTTGAATACTTTTTGGAGGCGTTTAAAAACCTCGCAGAGGCGGGCGAAAAGGCGGGCGATACGCCAAGTGCGGATTACGCAAATGGCGTTGTTGCGAAGTTAGAAAAAGAGATTTGGATGCTAAAAGCGCAACTTGCGTAAATTTCACAAAAATCTTACGAAACGCAGAATCTAACGGAGATTTGGGGAGATTCTGCGAAATATCTCAAAAATCACAGAAACTAACGGAGATTTAGGGAAAAGATTCTGCGAAAGTTTGGGGCAAGATTCTGCGAAATCAAACAAAAAAAACGCAGAATCTGCGCTAGATTCGTCATTGCAAGAAGTCACGCTTTAAGAGCGACTTCGTGGCAATCTATTTTCGCATAATTTGGGGCATTTTTTGTCATATTGATACTTTGAAAACGCCAAAATATCTCTAAAATTTTAAAAAAAGAGATTCTTCGCTACGCGCGAGAATGACAAAGTTAAAACAGATTCTGCGATTTTACAAATTCTATGGATTGCCACGACTTGCATTCGCAAGTCTCGCAATGACAAATTTTTTTGTGTGAGATTCTGCGATTTTGATTTTTAGATTCTGCGATTCACGCGAATTTCGCAGAATCTAAAATTTTGCCCTAAAAACTATAATTATACCCTAGCAAAATTTGGTAAAGTTGCCTATACTTCGCATCTACGCTAATCACACCTTCATCAAAAGTCTTTTTTGCCGTATTTAGCGGGATTTTTGCGATGAGCTCCATCCCGTGATTTGCGACATTTACGCGCACTCCAAGCTTCAAATCGACATATAAATCCGTGATTGTGCGCGTCTCATCGGTGTAAAGGTAGAATGAGTCAAATGTAGTCTGCCCACCGATGCCAAGTCCTGCAAACGCGCCAAAATTGGCGTTTTCGGTGTTGTAGAAATTTAGCAGTGCATCGATATTTGCCACATAACTCCCATTGCCAAGCACGCCTGTGCGCCAACTTTTGCCACTTTTGATGTGATACAAACTTTGCGCGTAATCCAAACTCGCATACCCGCGAATGCCAATCCACTCGTTAAAAAAGTGCTTGTAACCGAGTTTTATCCCAAAAACCATTGCGGTGTTGCTGGTGGTGCTTGCGCTATTTGCGCCGTTTGCATTGCCTGTCACATTGCTTGTGGCATTTGTGGTGTTTGATAATGTTACCTGCTGCTCTGCAAATCCTACTTCAAACCCGCCAAATACGCCATTGCCTTCCCCAGCATTCGCCACTCCCAAAAACGCGCATAAAACGCAGATTTTATAAAGCCTTTTCATCACTCCGCCTTTTCTTTTTTGGGGCTGTCATTCACACCAAAAGACAGACTGTATCCATTCATTAGCACTGCGCTAACTACGCCTACCGCGATGATTTTAATGATTTTGCCTAACATTTTAAGCTCCTTTGTTTGAAAATTAGTCTAAAAAGACGGCAAAAGTATAACTGCCCCCCCCCTTAAAGTTTTCTTAAAAAAACCTTAAATTTTGCTTAAATGAAAAAAATGTAAGTTTTTGTCAGTCATTGCGCGTTAAGTGTGAATCAAATGCAAAAATCGCAGAATCCCCACCCCTACCGCACGAATCTTATGCCAACGCCGATTCTATGCGAAAAGTAATCGTATTCATACAGCACATCGCCATATCCCGCGAAATACTGCGCGTAAATGCCGTAGTAGTCGTTGATTTTGTAAGTATAACTTGCGCGAAAGTAGGGCGTAGGGCGCTTTTTGGCGACATTGTAGGGCGGGGCGAGCACGCCGAGCAATCCACCCACGCCAAAGTCCGCTAGATGGTCGCCGTAGCGCATATTTGCCTTTATCTCCAAAATCCCCAAATACTTGTAAATATCGCGGTTCTCCGCATAAAATCTAGTCGGCGCAAACGCCTCCACATCAAGCCCCCAATGCCTACTCGAAAACCGCGCCTTTATGATAAATCTATCGCTCCCCCTACTTCTATCCGCCGCCCCGCCTTGCGCGATATTTATCTCGCCATTGCTGATATGTCGCCACCCTAGCGTGATTTCAGTTAGCGCGAAGCCATCACTCACATCACTCGGGCGATAAGTCAGTAAAAACTCGGGCTGAAAGTCATTATCCCGCATCGGCGAGCTCGCCTTTTCATTAAAAAGCTGAAAATAAAAAGTATCCGTAAATGCCAAATAAAAAATCCACTCATCGCTAAAAGACACGATGGGTGCGCGAAAACTCACCTGCCCCTTTATCTCACCGCGAAAATACTGCGGATTTCGCATAGGCGTGAGATTATACACATACAAAAAATATGTATCGCGCCAATTTTCAAAAAATGCGCTTGAATCTTTTGGGCGAACAATCGCGCGTGGCGTGGCAGCAGAATCTAGCGCAGATTCTGCAATTTGTCCCCCCTCCCTTGCGGAGGGGGTTAGGGGGTGGGTGTTTTGCGATTTAGATTCTGCAAAATTTGCGGGAGAATCTAACCCACCCCCTTTGTCCCCCTCCGCAAGGGAGGGGGAATCAAAAGTAGAATCTGTATTTTCTAACTTATTTTGCCCCCCTATTTGCGGATTCTGCGTTTTGCGTCTGAATCGTAGAATCTTTTGCGTGAATCGCCGAATCTACCGCAAAATCAAAATTAGATTCTGCGCTAAAATCCCCCGCCCCAAGCGACATATTAAAACTCACAAGCACCACGCAACCCGCCAAAATTTTACCCAAAATCATCGCAATCTTTTATTTGAAATTATACCATTTTTGAGTTGCTTTGTCGCCCACGCATAGTGGCTAGAAGTGCTTGAAATCACAAACGAACCAAGCGCATTTGCCCCCGTGCAGGCAAAATGCCCCTTGCAAAATAGCTCATCATCGCTAAATTTTTGCACCAAATTTGCGATGGTGCTGTGGCTTGTTTGCAAGTCATCTAGCGCGACTTGCAAGGGCGTGCTTTGGTGCTTTTGCCAAATCTCAATATTTAGCTTTGGATAAGTGCGCCAATTATGCGGAGCGGGCAAAAATGGCGTAACTTGCGCCCTTTGCGTGAATCTTTTGCCATCGCACTCCAAATTATTTGCGATAAAATGCTCCAACATTTTGTGCCACTCATAAAGGTGGATAAGCACATCACGGGCATTTTTATCACGCGAATTATCGCGCAGTGGGTGGGTAAAATCGCCCTCCAAAATATCGCGTGGCACATTTTGGATAAATCTCAAAAGTTTGGCAAACTCATCATTTATCGCTTTTAGCAACTCATCTTTACTTCGTGGGCGTGGCATTTTCTCCCTTTTTTGCGTGTGAAATTTTTATGTGAATTTTGCACGAATTTTGTGCGAAATTTTAGCAAGATTCTGCGTTTTTCACGCTAGATTCTGCAAATCGCAGAATCTACTTCAAAATTATCGTATTTAGTCCCCTATTTTGTAGCACCAAAATTCGCTTCGTTTTGCCACTATATTTTTTCATCGCATTGTTAAAATCGCTCACGCTGTTAATCTTTATGTCCTCAATTTGCGTGATTATATCGCCACTCTCAAATCCCGCTTTTTGCGCCGTGCTATTCTCTGCCACTTCACTCACAATCACGCCGTTAAAATCGCTTGGGATTTGGTATCGTTGGCGCATTTGTCTATCAATGTTTTCTACGACAAGTCCGCTATTTTTGGCGTTTTTCGCGCCTTTATCGCCACTTTGAGCACTTGCTATTTCGCCATTTTGGGTGTATTTGTCTAATTTCACTTTTGCCTTGTATTCTTTTTTATCCCGTATGTAGCGCACTTCTACGACTTCATTTGGTGGATATGAGCCGATGGTATTTTTTAGCTCACTTGCGCTATTTATGGGTTTGCCATTTACCGCGATGATTAAATCCCACACTTTTAGCCCCGCTTTTGCCGCAGCTGAGCTTTTATCCACACTCACCAAAACCGCGCCACTTTTGCCATCGTAGAGATTCGACAAATTATCCGTAATGTCTTGAATCCCAACGCCCAAAAATCCGCGCTCAATGCTACCTTTTTCAATCAGCGTTTTTGTGATTTTTTTTACCATATCGCTAGGGATTGCGAATCCTATGCCGTGATTGCCCCCTGTGCGTGAGAGAATCGCCGTATTGATACCTATAAGCGCACCACGCGAATCAATAAGCGCACCGCCCGAATTGCCCGGATTTATGGATGCATCTGTTTGGATAAAGTTTTCATAATCATTTATCCCCATATTTGTTTTATCAAGCGCGGAGATTATGCCCTGCGTTACGGATTCGCCTACGCCAAAGGGATTGCCGATGGCAAAGACGACATCGCCTACCATTAGTTCATTACTATTGCCGATTTTTGCGTATGGCAAGTTGTTTTGGTTGATTTTGATTACCGCTAAATCACTTCTAGGGTCTTTGCCGATGATTTTTGCCTCATATTCTTTTTTTGGGCTATTTGGGAGGCTTACCAAAATCTTATCTGCGCCATCAATCACGTGATTGTTCGTAACGATATAGCCGTCCTTTGAGATAATCACGCCACTGCCTAAACTTCGCTCTACCCTATCCTTTGGCGCGTTGCGATAAATGTCGCCAAAAAACTGCTGAAAAAACGGGTCGCTAAACATAGGATGATTTAGGACATTGTTGCTGACTTTTTTTTGCGTGGAGATATTTACGACACTCTTTTTTACCTCGCTAATTGCGTCATTGTATGAGTGAATCACACCATTAGCACCACTTGGATTTTGCCGTTTTGTGGCACTTGGCATTTCGGCGAAGTCAAAAGCAAAGCTAATCGCGCATAACGCTAAAAATGCAGTTAAAATTCTCATCTTAAATCCTTTCAAATTGCTAAAAATAAGCGAAATTATATGTAAAAAATGCTAAAAAATGTCGCTAATTTATGCGGATTTCTTAACAAATTTGCGTAGATTCTGCGATTTTGGGCGAGATTCTGCGATTTTCGTGCGATTCGCAGAATCTGCGATATTTTCGCCGTTTTCAGCATTGAATTCGCTAGTTTTTTCTCGCAAAAAGGGCTGCACCCCCCTCCCCGCTCCCCCTACGCGCCAAAAAGCAGCCGCTTTTTCGCTTTTAGGGGGAGAGCCTCGCTTTTCCGCTTCTAGCAAAAAATCGGCGGTTGCACTGACTTGCACCTTGCTCCCGATTTTTTGCACCACGAAGCGGGCGAGATTTTGGTGCTTCGCACGATTGATTTTTATCATTTTTGCTATCGCAAAATTTTGGATTGCCACGCTCGCTTCGCTCACTCGCAATGACGGATTGTTTGCACTAGATTCTGCGTTTTTTATGCGAATCGCAGAATCTGCCTTTACAAACAATTCTAGTATTTGCGGTGGAAGTTTTGTATTTGTAAAAATTTTAGGGTGTGAGACTAGACTAGCGGTCTGCGAACGCCCTAAAATTTTTACAAGTGCGAAAAATGCACCCAAAGACGAATTGAATGCACCGCATTCGCAGAATCTAATACACCAATCCCTTCCCTTTCTTCCCCAAACACTTCCCGCACAGCACGAAAAGTCGCAGATTATCGCTGATTAGTTCGCATTTTAGCGTTTTGGCGATGATTGATTGCTTTTCGCGAATATCATCATCCACAAACTCCATAATATTCCCGCACCCAAGACAAATAATGTGGTAATGATGCTCTTTTGCGGCGATTTCATATCGCTTCCCGCTTTTTGTCTCCACAGAAGTCAAAAATCCATAAGTCTCCAAAAACTGCAAAATGCGATATACGCTTGAAAGCGATGAGTTTTTATCATCGCATTTTAGGGCATTTGTGATTTCCTCTGGACTTAAATGCGTTTTGCTGTTGTAAATTAACGCCAAAATATGCTCTCTTTGCTTGCTTGTTTTAAGCTGCTTTGCGGTTACTACCCTTTGCAAGCGCGTGATGACAGACTCCAAACTCTCTGTTCTTTTGATTTTATTCTCCGCCAATTTCGTCCTCCCAAATATTATAAAATGCAAATTATACTAGATTTTAAAATAATATTTGGTAAAATCCGCACATTTTTTATTTTAAGGAGACAAAATGTTTGGCGCAAAGCACACTTATAACAACGGACAATTAGAAGCATTGAAGCAAGAAATTGAGGCATTAAAAAAGGAAAATGAGCTATACAAGGCGATTGCATCGCACTCGCAAAATGAATTTGTAGTGGCACTTTTGGGCGATGAAGTGGTATTTAAAAACGATAAATGCACGGAGATTAGGGACTTTGATGGGATTAAGCAAAGTTTGAAAGAGGGCAAAAGCGAGATTGTAACCACGCAAAATAATATCAAAGTCAAATCAAAAAAAGTCGGCGATATCGCCATTTATTACCTAAATGAAGTCGATTCACGCTCCAAAGAATTGGGCGAGGACTTGCTAGGATTTTACAATAAATGTATGCACGGCGGGGCGGTTGCGTGTCAAAATGCCTTTATTGAGCTAGTAGGTGAGCTAAAAGAGATTTATGAAGTCGCGCACAAGACTGCGGAGGGGATGACAAAGGGCATTGAGATTTCGCAAAGTTCCTCACAGCAAATAAATCATTTGTATGAAAAAATGCAAAATGCGATAAATTTAGTCAGCTCACTCACGCAAAGAAGCAACGAAATCACAAATGTCATCTCGCTAATTGACGATATCGCCGAGCAAACAAATCTACTTGCGCTAAATGCGGCAATTGAGGCGGCACGGGCGGGCGAGCACGGGAGAGGATTTGCCGTTGTCGCAGATGAGGTTCGCAAACTCGCTGAAAAAACGCAAAAAGCGACAAAAGAAATCGCCATCGTGGTAAAATCAATGCAGCAAGAGGCAAGTGACATTCAAACAAGCACAGAGGAAATCAACGAAGTTACAAAAAGTGTCAAAGAGGATGTCGATGAGATAAATAATATCGTAAAAGTTTTCAAAGATAACTCCATTTTGGCGGAGCTGAAAATCGGCTGTTCAAATGACAAGGTATTCTGCGGACTTGCCAAAATCGACCATTTGCTTTACAAACAAGGACTTTATTCGCTGATTTTTGGTATGACAAATGAATTTAAACAAGTCGATGGCACAAGCTGCCGCTTTGGCAAGTGGTATTATGAGGGCGAGGGGAAAAAGAATTTCTCCGCGACAAATGCGTATAAAAAAGTCGAAGTCCCGCATTTAAGCATTCACACGGAGGCAAATGCGCTTGCTGCAAGTCTGCTTGACGCAAATAGGGCGACTCCAAAGAATTTCATCGATAGCAAAATGGTGGTAATTGAGGATATGGGAAATCAAATTTTTAGCGCGATTGATGAAATGCTAAGCGAGAAACTCGCCACCTCACAGGCGAAAATCGCAAAAATGAGTAAGGAAATGGAGGTTTTGGAAAAATAACGCGGTGGGATTGCGGTGAGATTCTGCGTAGATTCTGCGATTTTGCGTGATTTTGCGTGATAAATCGCAGAATCTGTGATATTTTCGCCGTCATTGCGAGATTCTGCGATAGCACAATCTTGGCAATCCAAACATATAACGCCGTCATTGCGAGAAGTCGGCACTTGTGGCGACTTCGTGGCAATCCATAGAATAAATATAGATTGCTTCGTTGTTTTCGCTTCGCTCAAACTGCCTCGCAATGACGAAACAAAGGCAAATCGCAGAATCTGCCCCACGCCGTCATTGCGAGCGAGCGAAGCGAGCGTGGCAATCTAGATTCTGTGAATTTGCGTGAAAAATCGCAGAATCTGTGTTAATTCGCAGAATCTGCGATATTTAAATTTTACATAAAAGGATTTTTTTGCAATTTCTTAAAAATTTTCTTAAAAAATTTACCAAAATAAACTCCAAACGGCGCATTGCCCTTGCGGTTGTGCTATTTTTGCTGATGATGTTTGCGCTATTTACGATTGTAGCGATTTATGATACGCAGAGCAAAGTCGCGCAGGTGGTGAATTACACGCCAAATAAAGCACTAAAAATTTTGGATAGAAAAGATAGATTAGTGGCGAATGCCTTTGAGGATGAATTCCGCCACTTTGTGCCTTATGATGAGATTCCCCCAAAGATTATTGAGACGCTTTTGGCGGTGGAAGACACGATGTTTTTTGAGCACAGCGGGATAAATTTGGACGCGATAATGCGTGCAATGCTTCGCAATCTCAAATCCGGCGGACTAAATGAAGGCGGCAGCACCATCTCACAGCAGCTCGTCAAAAATATCGCCCTTTCGATGGAGCGGACATTTGATAGGAAGTTCAAAGAGGCAATCATCACAATCCAAATTGAAAAGTTTTTAAGCAAAGAAGAGATTTTGGAGAAATACCTAAACTGCATATTTTTTGGCAATGGATTTTATGGCATAAAAACGGCGGCGGACGGGTATTTTAACAAGGATTTGCAAAATCTCACTTTAAAAGAAATCGCAATGCTTATGGCACTCCCAAAAGCACCATCCTTTTATAATCCCGTGACGAATTTAAAGGCGTCCTTAACCCGCGCAAATACGATTTTAGAGCGACTTTATAATATCGGGTGGATTACCAAAGATGAGTTTGAAAACGCGCTAAATGAAGTCCCAAAGGTTTATAACAAGACTTTAACGCAGAATCTCGCCCCCTATGTTGTCGATGAGGTTTTGCGACAACTCTCCCACATTAAAGATTTGAAAACGGGCGGATATGTGGTGAAAACGCACATTGATTTGGATTATCAAAAAGTCGCCCAAACCGCGCTAAAAAACGGATATGACAATATCATCTCCCGCACCAAAAAAGTAAAAAACGCAGAATCTAATGAAAACTCCGCAGATTCTGCGGAGGAAACGGATGACACTTTAAATGGCGCAATTGTCGTCACGCAAAGCAAAACGGGCAATATTTTGGCATTAGTGGGCGGGGTGGATTACTCAAAAAGTCCATTTAATCGCGCCACACAGGCAAAAAGGCAGTTTGGTAGCACCGTGAAACCCTTCATTTATCAAATCGCACTTGATATGGGATACTCGCAAGGGACGCAGATTTCGGATGTGGCGCGAAGTTTTGGACAAAATGAGGCGGATTTAAGCAATGCGGATTTAAAAACAGAAGAAACTATCGAAAATGACGCAGAGGCGGCGGATAACTCGTGGCGACCGAAAAATTATTCGCGCAGTTACAATGGTATCGTTACGCTAAAAGAGGCACTGCGCCGTTCGCTAAATTTGGCAACGATAAATTTGGTAGATATGATTGGATTTCGCGCGGTGTATGGGAAAATGGTGGATTATGGATTTGCAAATATTCCGCAGGATATGACTGTGGTGCTAGGGAGTTTCGCGCTATCTCCGCTTGATGTGGCGAAGCAATACTCGCTTTTTGCAAACTATGGGACGCCACTAAATCCAAAACTTATTAGAGAGATTATCAAACCTGATGGAAGCGAAATGCCCCTAGAAATCGCAGAATCTAGCGCGAAAATCGCAGAATCCACCAAAAAATTTGGCGAAAAATCCGCAGATTCTGCGCTAGATTCTGCGCCAAAAGAGTTACTTGCCAAAGAGCAGGCATATTTAAGCATTGATATTTTGAAAAGTGTCGTAACGCACGGCACGGGGTATCGCGCGCGCACTTCGGGCATCGAAATCGCAGGGAAAACGGGCACTTCAAACGACAGCGTGGATGCGTGGTTTAGCGGATTTTCGCCTACGCTTCAAGTTGTCGTGTGGTATGGGCGCGATGATAATAAATCAATCGGCAATAATCTCACAGGTGGCGTGATTAGCGCGCCGGTGGCAGGGGAGTTTTTCCGTAATATTTTGCGCGTGGAGCCGGGATTAAAAAGGGCGTTTGATGTGCCAAGCGGGATTTTTCGGCGAAATATCGATGGCGTGGAGTATCTTTATACGAAAACTTCCAAACTACCCGCAAAAAGCAATGTCGATGGAGAGATTTTGTTTTAGATGAGTGCATTTCGTCATTGCGAGACGCACGAAGCGAAGCGAGTGCAACGAAGCAATCTATTTTTAGATTCTGCGATTTTGTGCGTTTTTTCCGTCATTGCGAGATTTGCCAAAGGCAAATCGTGGCAATCCACAAAAATTGTCATTCCCACGCAAATGAAACAAACGCAGAATCTGCGAAATTTTAACTTTAATGGAGGAAATTATGATTGCAAAGATGATTTATAAAGCGTATTTGAGGACAAAATCAAAGTTTTTGGCAAAGATTTTATGGAAAATCCGCGCGATAATTTTAAGATTTTGCAATCCGCTAATCACGCTAAAATACAACGGATTTTGCCTAACTATGCCATTTTCGCACACGATTTTTGCCTACCAAAAGCAATATCCAAATTATGATATGGCACTAGGCAAAATCGCGCATTTTATAAAGGGAAAATGCGGGTTTTTGAATATGGTGGATGTCGGCGCAAATATCGGTGATACGGCGGTTTTCACTCAATGCAAAGGTGCAAATTTTTTGCTAATTGAGGGCAGTGAAAATTATGCAAATTTGATTGAGAAAAATTTAAGGGCAAATTATGGCAATATTCAAAACGGGGGGGGGCAGAACTAGCGATACGATAAATTATATCATCGAAACAACCCTAATCGGCGAGCAAACAAGCGCAAACTATCAAATGACGCTAAAAAACGGCAGTGGCGTTTTGAGTAAATCAACGGCGATTTTATCGCAGTTTGCGACTTTGGATGCGGTTTTGCAAAAGCATAAATTTGACGCGAACTTCATAAAAGTCGATACCGATGGATTTGATTTTAAGGTGCTTCGAAGCGGACTTGACTTTATCAAATCGCGCAAACCATCGCTGTATTTTGAGTGGGATAAGGCATTTTTGGAGGCGCAGGGCGAGGATTATTTGTCGATTTTTGATGCGCTAAAATCCTGCGGATACAAAAGGGTGATAATCTTTGATAATTTTGGGTCGCCAATGTGTGCTTTGGCACTTGATGATTCGCAGAATCTTACGCTACTAGCGCGATATGTGGCGCACTCAAACTGCAATATTTATTATTATGATGTGCTGATTTTGGGCGAAAATTTAGATGAAAATGAATTTTTGGAGCATTTTTACGCAGAATCTCGCAATTCCATTGCGTAGGGCAATTCCAAAATTTCCCCTCCCTTGCGGAGGGGGATTAAGTGGGTGGGTAGATTCTGCGAATGCAGAATCTAATGCAAAAAACGGCGAAAATCTCGCAGAATCTGCACCCTTTTTTCGTCATTGCGAGAAAATCCGTAGGATTTTCGTGGCAATCCAAGATTCTGCGAATTTGTGTGTTTTTCCGTCATTGCGAGATTTTGCGAAGCAAAATCGTGGCAATCCACAAATTTTTGCGATAGCAAAAATGATAAAAATCAATCGTGCGAAGCACCCTTAATCTCGCCCGCTTCGTGGTGCAAAAAATCGGAAGTAAGCGAGCAGTAGTGCGAGTGCCGTTTTTTGCTAGAAGCGAAAGCTGGGCACTCCCCTAAAAGCGAAAAAGTGGCTGCTTTTTGGGGACACAATTAAATGATTGGGGGGAGCGGGAGCGGGGTGCAGCCCTTTTTGCGAGAAAAAAACAAGCGATTCAAGTGATAACAATGGCGATTTTATCGCAGAATCGCAGAATCACAGAATCTAAAATGAAGAAGAGATACTTCGCTTCGCTCAGTATGACAATTTTTTTGGATTGCTTCGTCAGTGCTACGCACTTCCTCGCAATGACGAAAAAAGGGCGTAGATTCTGCAAATGAAACCAAAATCGTAAAATTTAAAAATGGATTGCCACGATTTGACTTCGTCAAATCTCGCAATGACGGCGTTGTTTTTTTTGGATTGCCACGAAAATTCGCTACGCTAATTTGCAGAGTTTGCAAGCAAATCTCGCAATGACAAAAAACACGCTAGATTCTGCGTTTTTTGATTTTTTTCATTAGATTCTGCGATTTGCAGAATCTTGCAACAAAATTCACCGCCATTTTGCTAAAATTCCCCTTTGATTTTCACAAAAAAGGGGCATTATGGAGCGATGGCAGAGCATTCGCGCGAGTGCGGGGAGCGGGAAAACTTTCGCTTTGACACTGCGCTATATTTCCTTGCTGTTTTTTGGCGCGAGGGCAAATGAGATTTTGTGTATCACTTTCACAAATAAGGCGCGGGATGAGATGCTTGCGCGCATTACAAACACGCTTTTTTTGCTCTGCCAAAATCCAAATGACGCCTATTCGCAGAATCTGCTTGATTTAGGTATCTCAAAAAGTGCGATTGAGACGCAGAGCGGGGCGATTTATCGGCATTTTGTGGAGAGCAAAAATCACATTATGACTTTTGATGCGTTTTTCAATGCGGTGGTGAAAAAGTTTAGTTTTTACGCGGGTGTGCGGAGCGATTATGAAGTGGGCGCGGACTTTAAGTTAGATGGTGAGATTTTCAAAAAGACGCTTGATTTGCTTGGAGGGGGCGAGTTTGACGCGCTGATAGAGTTTTGCGCGAAGTATCAACTAAACCAAAAAGATATTTTATCTATGATAAATTCGCTTAAAAATGGCGAGTTTTTGGGCGAAATCGCAGAATCTAGCGATTTGAAAGATGAGATTATAAATGCGTTTGATGAGTTGCGTGCATTTGCTATAAATGCGGTGGATGGGCAAAAAAACGCACATTTTATAAAAAGTCGCTTCAATAAAAATATTGACAAAAAAAATGTTAGTGCCATCGTGGAAAATATTTTTAAACTAACAGAAGGTATGCAAAAAACGCTAGATTCTGCGGTGGATTCTGCGATTATCGCGCGAAAAACGCAGAATCTAAAAGATTTATGCAAAAAATTTTTTGAAATGCAAGAAAGCGAGATTTTATGGAAAATTTCTAATATTTATGCGAAGTTTAAAAAGCAAAAATTGCAAGTGATTTCATCGCATAATAAACTCACATTTAGCGATATTAGCGAGATTTGCTATGATTTGCTTCACAATCATATTGATAAAAATTTCTTTTATTTTCGCCTTGATTCAAAAATCAATCACATTTTGGTAGATGAGTTCCAAGATACGAATTTAGAGCAGTATGAAAACCTAAAACCGCTCATCGATGAGATTAAAAGTGGCGATGGCGCGAGAGAAAACAAGACGCTGTTTTTTGTGGGTGACGAAAAACAGGCGATTTATGGATTTCGGGGAGGGGAAAGTCGCCTATTTCGCGCGATTAGCGATGAGTTGAATATGAGTGAAAAAACGCTAAAAGATAATTATCGCAGTGCAAAAAATATCGTGGAGTTCGTAAATAGCGCATTTCAAACGCGCTTTCCAAATTACGAAATGCAAAATCCAAAGAGTAAAAATGACGGATTTGTGGAGATTGTAAGCGAGAGTGAGGCAGATTCTGCGTTTGATTTGATAGAGCGCAGAATCCAAACTTTGCTAGCAAATCACAAAAAAAATATTGCGATTTTGACGCGCAATGTAAGTTCTGCGGAGGAAATTTATGGGTTTTTGCGCGCCCATTTTCCGCACACTAAAATCGCATTGGAGTCGGAGAAAAGCAACAATGTCGAACTTTTAATCATCCAAAATGCCCTGCGATTTTTGCAAACAAATAATATTTTTTATCTCAAAAATTGCGTGAAATTAAATGGCGGTGAGGTGGATTCTGCGCCGTCACTTGCGATAAAAAAGGACGCAGAGGTGCATAAAATCATCCACCGCATTATGCAGACATTTGCCCTTCGTGGCATTGTGGCGTTGCGGATTTTGGAGGAAAGTGCGAAGTTTGATGATTTGGAAAAATTCATCGCATATTTGGGCGGTGCGGAGATAAAAAATGCTGCTGATTTGGCGTGTGAAATACAGATTATGACAATTCATAAATCCAAAGGATTGGAGTTTGAAGATGTGATTATTTGCGATTTAAAAGGGCAGAATAATCGCGACACTGCGCAGTTTTACGCGCCATCTTTGCGCGGTGGGAAGGTGTATTTTTTAGGCGACAAAAAGGCGCGTGTGCTCGTGGATGATGAGTTTGCAAACATCGTAGCGCAGAAAAAATCAGTGGATGAAAATGACGCGCTAAATGTGCTGTATGTGGCATTTACCCGCGCAAAGGATAGTTTATTTATCATCAAATCTGCGAAAAAAAATGCCCTGCGATTGGAATTATTGGACTTAAAAGATGGGAAAATTGGAAGCGACATTATCGGCGAAAAATCGCCAAAATTCGCAGAATCTAGCGCGAAAATCCCCGCGCAATACGACTTTGGCAAACAAGGCGACTTTATAAAGCAGAGCGAAAAATCCTACACAAATCTCTCCAAAATGCGCGGAATCGCCCTGCACTTGGCGTTAGAAATGCGCCTTGCTTACGGGAATAGCGATGATGAGATTGAGACGATTTTGCAAAATCGCTTTGGGATGGTTTTGGGGGCGAATGAAAGGGCGCAGATACTGCGGAGCGTGGGGAAAATATTGGGAAATGCGGCGTTACGCGAAATTTTGGCGAACGCAGAATCTGTGCGCTGTGAGGTGGCGTATTTGGAAAATAATCGCCTAAATCGCATTGATTGCTTGATTGAAATGGGGGGCGATGCGGTGATTTTGGATTATAAAAGTAGCGATTTGGATTTGGAGGGCAAAAAGGCGCAGATTCTGCGGTATGCGGACTTTGCAAGGGCGCACTACAAAAATATCCGCGCGTATTTGTGCTTCGCAAATGGGGAGATTTTGGAGGTGTGAAAATGCGGAATTTGAAAATCCACCAAAATCGCAGAATCTGAAATTTTTTTTGGGAAACGCAGAATCTGCCCCCACTTTGTCATTGCGAGGCGAATCGCAAAATTCGCCGAAGCAATTTAAAAACAAACGCCGTCATTGCGAGATTCTGCAAATCGCACGAAAATCGCAGAATCTAGCGTGTTTTTTTCGTCATTGCGAGGCAGTTTGAGCGAAGCGAAGCGAGTGCAACGAAGCAATCCAAAAAAATAATCCGTGCGAAGCACCGAATCTCGCCCGCTTCGTGGTGCAAAAAATCGGATTCAAGGTTGCAGTAGTGCAACCGCCGATTTTTTGCTAGAAGCGGAGAATGCGAGGCACTCCCCCTAAAAGCGAAAAAGCGGCTGCTTTTTGGCGCGTAGGGGGAGCAGGGCGGGGGGGGGTGCAGCCCTTTTTGCGAGAAGATTTAAGTGAATCAAATGCTAAAAGTGGCGAATCTATCGCAGATTCTGCGAATCGCACGAAAATCGCAGAATCTAACAAGAGATTTTTCGCTCACTTTGTTCGCTCAGAATGACAAAACAATGGATTGCCACGATTTGACTTCGTCAAATCTCGCAATGACGGAAAATGACGCAGATTCTGTGAATCGCAGAATCTCGCACGAAATCGCAGAATCTAAATCGTAAAATACCCACCCCCTTAATCCCCCTCCGCAAGGGAGGGGGAAACGCAAGAGAATCCCCCGCGCGCATTTGTGAGGGGGAGAAATTTTTGAGATTCTTCGCTTCGCACTTCGTGTTCCGCTCAGAATGACAAAATGGATTGCCGCGTTCGCTACGCTCACTCGCAATGACGAGGAAATGGATTGCTTCGCCTTGCCTTTGGCAAATCTCGCAATGACATAAAACAGCGCAGATTCTGCGAATCCACAAAATCAAAAGACAGATTCTGCGTTTTTATAATTTTTCGTGCGAATCGCAGAATCTCAAACAAAATTCGCAGAATCTACCAAAATTTACCTCAAATAATGTGCTACAAATTTTGACATATTATCCATTATTTCCCCGCCTTTACGGATTCCAAGTCCGCAAGATTCGTAAGCAAAAAAGACATTTGGCTGATAAAATGCGCCACCTGCGCTATTTAGCTCATAAAATTCTTGATAAAGTGGCTTGTAATTGCCGTATTCGCCGCCTCTTTGCGCTAAAATCGCGCCATCTGAATCCAAAATATCCACATTTGCGCCCTCTCGCCCAAATGAGACTTTTTTGACTTGCTTTTTGCCACGAATCGGCTCAAAGGCAGATTCAAGCAATAGCGGGTGATTTGGAAACAAATCCCACAAAATTTTTAGCATTCGTTTGCTTTGAAAAAGTAGCGTGTATGCGGGATTTAGAAAAATCGTATTTTTGTTTGCAATCATTTTATTCACAAGCACGGCAAGTTCAGGCTCATCAATGCTAATAATCTCCCACGGGAGCAGTTTGAAAAGAAATTCATATTGCGAATCGCCCAAAAACGCGCCATTATTTTCATCAAAAATCACTTCATCAATGTATGCAAATTCTGTTTTTAGCCCCGCATTTTTGGCGCACTCTTGCAAAAATCGCGTGGTGCGCTCTTCTTCGGCGTTGCCTCTAATACTAGAAAATAACACGCCCCAGCCTTCATACATTTCATCAAATCGCTCCAAATCCGCGCCAAGCGTAATCATTCGCTTAAAATTATCGCTAATGGCATCAAAAATATCATTGAACTGCGAATCGGCGTCCATTTTGTTGAATTTTAGCAACGCCCACTGAATTAGCGCGGATTCATAAAGCAAAGTGGGCGTATCTGCGTTAAATTCAAGCAATTTTAAAGGCTTCCCATCAAATCCACCCGCAAAGTCAAACCGCCCATAAATATGCCAATGCACTTCATTTTCCCAGCTTTGTTTTATGCTATCAATTAGCATTGTAGGAATGTCTAGCTCAAAAAAGAGATTATTTTTGATGACATATTCCCCAGCTTCGACAAACATATCATAAAGTTCGTTCCCTGCGTTATAAAACGCCTCCGCTTCTGCCTTGCTAATCTCCACCGCTTCATTTGCGATATATGGCGTATTATCGGCGTCTGTGTGCCATTCTAACCCGATATTTTCTAGCGCGTCCTTATCCAAAGGCTTTAAATCAATGATTTTCATTTACAAATCTCCCATAATTTTTTGTGCGTTTTTGTAGTCCGCCTCCGTGTCAATGCCGATTGATTGCGTTTCAACCTTTGTCATAAAGATTTCTTTTCTATGCCAAAGGGCGCGGAGTTGCTCTAATTTTTCGATGGATTCAAGCGGGGATTTTGGCAGAGCGCAAAATTCCTCCAAACTCCACGCAAAAAAGCCATAGATTCCTATGTGTCCGTGATATTCTAACGATGAATCTGTGGTTTGATTCGTGGCGAGATTCGCCGAATCTTTTGCTGAATCCACTCTCTCAAAAGGTATCACACTTCGCGAAAAATAAAGCGCGAAATTATCATTGCTTACCACCACTTTGACTATGTTTGAATCAACCGCCTCCGCCTTGCTTATAGTCTTATAACAGCTTGCCATAAAATGCGTGTGGCGCATCGAATCTATGAGCGAATCAACCACACCTTCCTCCAAAAATGGCTCATCGCCTTGCAAATTTATCACAATCTCATTGCGGGGCAAATCAAGCTCCCGCGCCACTTCTGCGCATCTATCCGTGCCACTTGAATGTAAGCGCGAAGTCATCATCGCGTGAATCTTGTGCGATTCGCATACCTTTAAAATCGCCTCATCATCGCACGCCACGATTGTATCATCGATATTTTGTGCCTTTTTTGCGGTGTGAATGATTAGCGGGACGCCATTTAATGGTAGCAATAATTTATTTGGCAATCGCGTGGATTGCAGTCTTGCGGGGATTATTATCATAGTTTGCCTTTAAAATTTTTGCGTGGATTCTAGCGATTTTTACCCTAAAATTTCGCCTTTAAGGTTAGAATTTTTATTTTAAGCTATAATTTTCGCGCTTTTTTATGAAAATCACATAAAATCTACAAGCAAAAGGATTATTGTTGGATAGTTCGCCGAGTCAGTTGCTAATGATAATATTGGCATTGTTTTTTGTCGCGTTGAATGGGTTTTTTGTCCTCTCAGAGTTTGCGATTGTCAAAGTTAGACGCTCCAAACTTGAAGAGTTGGCAAAGAAAAATAAAGCAAATGCAAAGCTCTCTTTAAAAATCACAAAGTCGCTTGATACTTATTTGTCCGCCACACAGCTTGGAATCACGCTTTCATCTCTTGCGCTTGGGTGGCTTGGTGAGCCAGCTATCGCAAAGGTGCTATATAAGGCATTTAGCGGGTTTTTTGGCGAAAATACAATTTTGCTTCATTCGGTTAGCTTTGTCATTGCCTTTACTTTAATCACATTTTTGCATATCGTATTTGGGGAGCTTGTGCCAAAGTCTATCGCTATCGCAAAGGCGGAGCAATCCACGCTTTTTGTGGCGCGTCCGCTGTATTTGTTTCGCAATGTGTTTTTCCCTGTGATAAAGAGCTTTGAGATGATGAGCGGCTTTTTTCTCCGTAGAATCGGCATTGAGATAAGCGAAGAGGCTGAAAACGCCCACAGCGATGAAGAAATCAAAATCATCATTGGCGAGAGTTTGAAGGGCGGATATTTGGATTCAATCGAAAGCGAGATTTTAAAAAACGCCGTTGATTTTAGCGACACAACGGCAAAAGAGATTATGACGCCACGCAAGGACATTGTGTGCCTTTTTGATGATAATTCTTATGAGGAAAATATCCAAATTGTCCGCCAGACAAATCACACACGCTATCCTTACTGCAAAGAGGGCAAGGATAATGTGGTAGGAATGATTCATATCCGCGACTTGCTTCAAGCGACAATCGGGGCAGATTCTGCGCCTTGTGATTTATCAAAAATCGTGCGCGAGTTAATCATCGTCCCTGAATCAAGCTCTATTTCAAATGTGCTGATGAAAATGAATAAAAAGCAAATCCACACGGCATTAGTTGTCGATGAATACGGCGGGACAGCGGGATTGCTCACAATGGAGGACATTATCGAAGAGATTATGGGCGACATATCCGATGAGCACGACAAAAAAACGCAAGACATTAAAGAAATTGACGCGAATACTTATGAAGTCGATGGAATGTTGGATTTGGATACGATTGGGGAGCAGATTCACATAGCATTTAGCGATGAGGTAGAGCAAGTTACCATCGGCGGATATGTGTTTAATCTGCTTGGCAAAGAACCGCTTGTTGGGGACAGCGTAGTAGAGGGAGACTTTGCCTATGAAGTGCTAGAAATCGATGGAATGCGGATTAAGCGACTAAAAATCACGCGATTAAAAGATGAAAGCGAGGAAAGCGAAAATATCGAGTAAGGCGCAGAATCTAATGCGAAAATCGCAGAATCTGACACAAAAACTTCACAGAATCACACGCAAAAATCACAGAATCTGATGTATGGATTGCCACGATTCTGCTTCGCAGAATCTCGCAATGACGGGATTATTTTAGAGATTCTTCGCTTCGCTCAAAATGACAAAATAATTTGCGTTAGCAAATCACAATTCGTAGAATTTGCGAGCGAAGCGAAGCAACCATCGAAGTAATGGCGGTAGTGCTTTGGATTATTTTTGCGTGAAACAAGCGAGATAGAACTTGGGGGTTCATCGAGCGCAGTTTTATGCAAAAATAATCCAAATGATTACCCAAGAACAAATTGTATCCACGCAACAAGCGATAATCGCGCACCCTTAAAGCACCTTAAATTCATCGGGATTATCTAGCGCATATTTAAATTTCTCCATATCCACGCGCCTATCCCAAATGCTTACCATCACGCACGCCACGACATTTCCGCAGAGATTACCCACGCTTCGCATTTCGCTTAAAAATTTATCGATACCCAAAATCGCAGCCACCGTTACAGCGGGGATTAAATGCGAGCCATCGCCCATCGTTAGCGCAGAGAGTGTGCCTGCAAGGACGATAAATCCGCTTCCCGTCACGCCTACCGCGCCTTTTGAGCTTATCATCAAAATGATGATTAGCGTGATGGTTTGCTCGATGGTGATGGGTATGTCAAATGCTTGGGATAGAAAAATCACGGCGAGACTTAAATAGATATTTGTCGCATCCAAATTGAAACTATATCCCACAGGCACGACTAATCCCACGCTTGCCTTTTGAATCCCTGCCTTTTCTAGCTTTCGCATAAGCGGGGCGAGAGCGGTTTCACTCGAACTCGTAGCAAAAACCACTAGCACTTCGCGATACACAAAGCGCATAAGTTTGAAAATATTGATTTTACCAAGTAGGCAGATTGCCCCAAGCACGATGAATATAAACACAAGCACCGCAACCGCCATCGTAAGTAAAAGCTGCGCCATCCCGCCGATGGAGGCAAATCCAAACTTTGCGATTAAAAACGCCATCGCCCCAAATGTCGCTAGTGGCGAATACCAAATAAGAATCGTTAGCACTTTGAAAAATGTCTCTTGCATAGATTCAAGGTATTTTAATGCCTTATCCTTAAACGCCGGACTTGTGAAGCTTAGCACAATCGCAATGCAGAGTGCCATCACAAGCACTTGAAGGATTCGCCCCTCCACAAATGGCGTAATGGGGTCGTGCGGAATCGCGGACTTTAAAATATGCAAAATCTCGCCACTTGCCGTGTGTGGCATCGAATCGCCCTGCGCGATATATCCCGCCACATCACCTGAATCTAGCGACTCAACCTTTAAGTGCATCCCGTGACCGGGCTTTATTAGCTCGCCAAACACTACGCCGATAACTAGCGCAAGTGTGCTAACCACCTCAAAATAAATCAGCGTTTTTAACCCAAGCGAACCAAGCGTCTTTAAGTCCTCTAACCGCACGATACCCGTGATAATCGTTAAAAATATAATGGGTCCCATCAAAAGTTTTAGCCCTTTGATAAATGGGTCAATCGTGTATGCCTTGCTCTCCACGCTAAAATTATAAAAAAACGAGATTATCGCGCTGTTATCGGTAGATTCTGCGTTATAAAAACTCCCCACACTGCCAAATACCACACCCAAAAATAATCCCACAAATACCCAAAATACGAGTGATTTTGCGATGAGATTTTTATCGACTTGCTTTTGCTTGTAGGTTTCGTTATCCTTTGTTAGCATTTCGCTCCCTTGTTGTTTTTTGCCAAATTATAGCGAAAATGCAAATCTTTGTGCTAAAATGGCGGACTTATTTTGCATAAAGGTTACAGAATGTTTAAGAAATTAAAAAGAAAAATGATAAATCTTCTTAGCGAAACAGAAATTTCGCAGAATCTGCGAAATGTCCTTGCTTACAATGTTTTACGCGATTCGAATGTGGCACATAAAGATGAATTGCTGATGGCATTTTATCCTAAAAATGGCGGAAAAGTAGGCGTAACAAGCGATTTTACCACAATGCAACGCTACCTAAATGCCGTTCGTCCCGTGCGCTCAAATTTTATATCGCAGAATCTAGTGCGCGTGGGTGGGGCGAATGATGGCGGATACATTATGATAAATCCAAAAATTGACTTGTTTGAATCTATGCAAGATTCATCACATAATTCCCCCCCCCCTATTTGCTAGATAATCCACCACAAATAAATTTTTCACAAAATCCACCTTTTGCCCTCTCATTTGGCGTTTCGCCCTATTCGCCGTGGGATTTGGATATGGCAAATTTTGGCTATAAAGTGTTGCAATATGACGCAAGTATCAACAAAGCCCCGTATAATCACCCAAATATCACATTTTACAAAAAATTTGTGGGCGCAAGAGATGCCCGCGATACGATTAGCTTTGAAAATCTTTTGGCGCAACACGATTTTAACCCAAATGCGTGTAATATCCTACAATGCGACATTGAGGACTGCGAATGGGAGATTTTAGAAAATATCGATTTAGCAAAAATTGCGCAGTATTTTCCGCAGGTGCTTTTTGAATTTCATAAATGCTACTTGGATAACGCGCCTTTTGCGGAGCGAAGGTTAGCGGTTTTGGAGCGATTGAGGGCACATTATACGCCCATTCACACGCATTTTAATTGCTATGGTGCGGTGTATTATGTAAATGGATATTTTTGGGGCGCGGTGATTGAGGTGAGCTATTTGCGAAATGATTTGGTGGATAAAGGCGCAAAAAAGATTGCTGGTGTGGGAAATTTATATTTAGATTCGCCAAATGCAGTGGGTTACCCTGATATTCCTGTGATTTTTCCATAGATTCTGCCTAAAATCCTGCTAAAATTTCAGCAAAAATTTGGAGTAAAATATGGATTTTGTAGCGATTGCAAGGGAAGTTTTGGAAATTGAAAGCGAGGCGATTTTAAATGCGAAAAGTCGCCTAAACGCAGAATCTCTCTCAAAAATCATCGATTTTATCTATCACTCAAATCGCCTAATCGTGCTTGGCGTAGGCAAAAGCGGACTTATCGGCGCGAAAATCTCCGCCACGCTGTCAAGCACGGGGACGCCAAGCGTTTTCATCCACCCCACAGAGGCGATGCACGGGGATTTGGGCGGGATTTGCGAGAATGATGCGATTTTGGCGATTAGTTACAGCGGGGAGAGCGATGAGATAATCGCGCTAATGCCCCACCTGCGCCGACTTTCAAAGGGTATCATCACAATGACAAAGCACAAAAACACTTCTATTTCCGCGCAGGGCGACTTTTTCATCGATATTAGCGTGGAAAAAGAGGCGTGCCCGCTAAATATCGCCCCGACAGCTTCTACGACTTTGGCGTTGGCACTTGGCGATGTGCTCGCGGTATGCCTAATGAAAAGGCGAAATTTTAGCAAGGAAAACTTTGCAAACTTCCATCCCGGCGGGAGTTTGGGGCGGAGACTATTTGTCAAAATCGCTAGTTTAATGCAGCGCGAAAATCTCCCCACAATCACCGCACACACAACGCTAAAAGACGCAATCATCGCAATGACGCAGGGCAAACTCGGCAATGTGCTGATTTTGGATGATGGCAAACTCTGCGCGGTGCTTAGCGATGGGGACTTGCGAAGGGCGATGATGCGAGGCGATTTTAGCTTGGATGCGCTAGCGATAAATTTTGCAAATAAAAATCCAAAGGTGTGCGATGATGCGCAAATGCTCGCGTATGACGCTCTGCGCGTGATTGAGGGGGCGAAAATCCAAATGCTCGTGGTGGTGGATGGGGAAATGAGAGTGCAAGGCGTGGTGCATATTCACAAACTCATCGAGGCGGGGATAAATTAGAGTTTTGCGGGGGCAAAATCGTGGCAATCTATAATCAGATTCTGCGAATTTGGATTGCCACACCCGCTTCGCTCGTTCGCAATGACGAAGTGGGGGCAGATTCTGCGATTCGCAGAATCTAGCACGAAAATTTTATAAAATCGCAGAATCTACGAATTAAATTGCCACTTGCTTCGCAAATCCTACAATTATGAAATTAGCGCAGATTCTGCGTTAAAATTTTACATTTAAGTTATCATTAAATTTTTTTTTATAAAATACGCAATTTTTAAATTTTAGGGTCAAAATGTTAGATATTTATCAAAAAAAGCGCGTTTTTATCACAGGACACACGGGATTTAAAGGGTCGTGGTTAAGTTTGTGGATGGAGAGTTTGGGGGCGGAAGTGTGCGGATATGCGCTTCCACCGCAGACAAAACCAAATCACTTTGCCTTGCTTGGCGGGGAAAGTCGCTTCCGCACGATATTTGCAGATATTCGAAATAAAGAAACGCTCCAAAAATCGCTATTTGATTTTAGTCCGCACATTATTTTTCATCTCGCCGCTCAACCGCTCGTAAGAGAGAGTTATAAAAATCCCATCGATACTTTTAGCACAAATGCGCTAGGGACGCTAAATGTCCTTGAATGCGCTAGAAATCTCAAAGATTTATGCGCGATTGTAGTCATCACCACGGATAAAGTTTATGAAAATAAAGAGTGGATTTGGGGATATAGAGAGAATGATAGACTTGGCGGATATGATGTTTATAGCGCAAGTAAGGCGTGTGCGGAGATTATCACAAGTGCAATGCAAAAGAGTTTTTTTAATGTGGGCGATTTTGGAAAATCGCATAATTGTCTAATCGCCACTGCAAGGGCGGGAAATGTCATCGGCGGGGGCGATTTTAGCGTGGATAGAATTGTGCCAGATTTGATGCGTGGCGTAGAATCTAGCACTGCAACTATCATCCGCAATCCAAACGCCACTCGCCCTTGGCAGTTTGTGCTAGAACCACTTCGCGGATATTTAATGCTTGGGGAGACACTTTTGCAAGGCGATGTGAGTTTTGCTACGAGTTTCAACTTTGCCCCACATATCGAGGCAAATATTAGCGTAAAGGCGTTTTTACACAAAGCACAAAAGATTTGGGATAAAATCGCCTTTAAAATCACAGAAGATTCTGCGAATCCTCACGAGGCAAACTTGCTAATGCTAGATTCTGCAAAAGCATTTCAAATGTTAAATTTTTCGTCACTTTATGATATTGATTGCGCGATAAATCAAAGCATTTCGTGGTATAAATCACATTATGAAAATGGCAAAATTTTAAGCGAGGCGCAGTTAAAAGACTATCGCAACGCATTTAGTAAAATCGCAAATAGGGGGGGGGGCAGAACATAAATTAAACTCCCCAAAATCTACCCAAATCGCAGAATCTGCCTTATTTTTCGCAGAATCTAACCAAAACACAGACACTTTTCACACTTTTTCTTACAAATCTACTTCAACTTCACAAAAGGCAGCATAATGAAAATTTTACGAGCAAAGACAAAGGAACTATTCCACAGCACACTTACAAAAGAGCAACAAGCAAACTCCGCGCTAAATATCGCCGAGTTAGAATCTGGCGCATTGAAACTCAAAAGTTACCCACGCAGAATCGTTTTGGAGATGACAAGTGCGTGCAATATTAAGTGCATTTTTTGCGGGAGAGATGAAGCGGAATTCAACCAAACTTATTTAAAATTAGATGTGTTGGATAAGTTGCAAAAACCACTTGAAGTTTGCGAGGAAGTCACGCTATTTGGTTGGGGCGAACCCACGATAAATCCCAAATTTAGCGAGTTTTTACGGCGATTAAATGAGAGCAATGTGCGAAAATATTTCGTAACAAATGGAATGCGATTGGATAAATTTATCGATGATATTTTCACACATAAGGTTGATATTATCGCGGTGAGTTTGGATGGGGCAGATTCTGCGATAAATGACAAAATTCGCGTTGGGTCAAAGTTTAGCAAAATTACGCAAAATATCGCGCAAATCCAAGAGAAAAAGCGCGCTTTGGGCGTGGAATATCCGTATATGAATTTTGTCTTTGTTGCGATGGAGTCAAATATTAGAGAATTGCCAAAAATGGTGAAATTGGCAAAAAATCTAAATATGCAGGAAGTCAAGGTCGTATTTTTGAGTGCATTTAGCGCGGATATGCTAAGTGAAAGTCTTTATAATAAGCAAAATTTGGTGCGCGAAGCATTTAATGCTGCGATAGAAGTTGCCAAAAAATTAGATATAAAACTAAAACTGCCCTTTATTCAAGGCGAGGATATCGCGGGTGATAAGTATCATAAAGATTGTTTTGTGGGGTGGAGGGACTTTTTTATAGGAAGTGATGATAGCATTCGCCCTTGCCAAAGCACGAGTTTGAAACTAGGGAAATTTAGCGAATTTGCGGACTTTGAGAGTGCGTGGAATAGCGAGGCATTTCAAAATTTTAGGGCAAGAGTGAATGCAAATAATTGTGATTTAAGATTATTAAACACTTCTTTAAAATCCCCCCCCCCCCGTTTGCAAATGCGACAGATTCTACGCCAGATTCTGCGAAATCCGCAAGGTTGCAAAAATGCATCGTAGAAATGCCTTTGCAGTGCAAACTATGCTATCAAAGTTCACACGCAAATTGGAACAGGAAGCAGAGTTTTGTGCAAGTGGGGGAAGCGTTTGCCCCAGAGTGGGAGAAAAAACGCTAGACAATTCGCTCAATTCGTCTTCGGGTGCATCTTTCGCACTTGTAAAAATTTTAGGGTATTCGCAGACCGCTAGTCTAGTCTCACACCCTAAAATTTTTACAAATACAAAATCTCCACCGCAATTCGCAGAATTGAATAAAGAAACTTCGGCTTCGCCTTGTTTTGCGAGCGTAGCGAAGCAATCAATACTAGAATTGTTTTTAAATACAGATTCTGCGAATCGCACTTCAAATTGTCATTTTCGCACGAAAATAACAAAATATCCGCAGAATCTAGCAAAATTCGCAGAATCTACCACATTTTACACATTCAATCTCACACAAAAGGTCGCATAATGGAAAATCACATTGTAAATAATGATTTGGAATATATTTTTCAAAATATCGATGGCAAAAAGTTTGACAACGCAACGATTTTAATCACGGGTTGCGCGGGATTTTTGGGATTTTATTTTATGAAGTTTTTTGATAGGTTTGCAGGGGAGTTAAAAATCAAGCGCATTATTGGATTGGATAATTTTATGCTTCGGCGTCCTAAATGGATTGATGAGTTGAGCGATAAATGCGAGATTTTGCCATTTTGCATTATCAATGATGATATTAGCGATATTGTGTCTGCAAAAAATGCGGATTTTATAATCCACGCAGCAAGTATCGCTTCGCCACCATTTTATCGAAAATTCCCAGTTGAGACAATGGATGCGAATATTTGGGGATTGCGAAATTTGCTTGAATTTTACAAAGATAAAAACATTAAGGGATTTTTGTTTTTTTCGAGCAGTGAAATCTATGGCGATGCTTTGAGCGTCCCCACAGATGAGGAATATCGCGGAAATGTATCTTGCATTGGCGCGCGTGCGTGCTATGATGAGGCAAAGCGATTTGGCGAGACGATGTGCTATGTATTTGCCAAAAAATATAATTTGCCACTTACAATTGCGCGTCCATTTAATAATTATGGTCCGGGGATGAATGTGAATGATTTGCGTCTCCCGGCGGACTTTGCAAGGGCGATTTTGGAAAATAGGGATATTGAGATTTTGAGCGATGGGACGCCAAAGCGGACATTTTGCTATATTAGCGATGCGATTATTGGGTATTTAAAGGTGCTTTATTTTGGGGAGTTTGAGTATTTTAACATTGGCATTGATGCGCCAGAAATTAGCGTAGATGAACTAGCAAAGATTTATCAAAATATTGGCGCGGAAATGTTTAACTACAAAGGCAAAATTATTTTTGGCACTTCAAATGATAGCGAATACCTAGCGCATAATCCCACTCGCAGATGCCCAAATATCGCAAAAGCACGGGCATTGCTAAATTACAATCCGCAGATTTTGGTAAATGATGGCGTGCGTAGATTTCTATCGTTTTTAAAGGATTACAGATGAAAATTGTAGTGTTTGGAATGGGATTTGTGGGATTGACCACGGCGGTGGGATTTGCAATAAAGCATTTGGGGGATAAAAATTACAAAGTTTGCGGATATGAGATTGATAAAAATAAAGTTGAAATGCTAAATAAAGGGCAAATTCCATTTTTTGAGGAAGGTTTGGAATACGGACTAAATGCCACGCTATCGCAGAATCTGCAAATTACAAATGATATAGATTCTGCGGTGGATTCTGCGAATGTCGTCTTTTTTTGCATTGGGACGCCGATGGGGGAGGATGGCAGTGCGAATTTGGACTTTATAAAATCTGCGATTTGTGAATGTGTGAAACGCAAGTCAAAGTTAGCAAAATCTGCGATTTTTGTCATCAAATCCACCGTTCCGCCTTGTAGTGTTTGCGAAGTTTTTATGCAAATTAGCGGTGGCATTCCCATCGCGTCAAATCCCGAATTTTTGCGCGAGGGATTTGCATATAGCGATTTTTTAGAACCAGATAGAATTGTCATCGGGGCAGATTCTGCGAAAGATTCTGTAAAAGAAATATTAAGCGAAATTTATGCACCATTTAACGCACCGCTAATTTGGACAAACACAAACACCGCAGAATTTATCAAATATCTAAGCAACACCTGCCTTTCGACTTTGATTAGTTATAGCAATGAAATGAGCATCATCGCAGAATCTCTGGGCGATATCGACACAAAACTCGCATTTAGAACCTTGCATTTGGATAAGCGATTTTTTGGAAATCCTGCAAATATCACAAGTTATCTTTATCCCGGACTTGGATTTGGCGGATACTGCTTGCCAAAAGATACTTTGGCGTTAGCAAAAAAGGCAAATGACAAAGGGGCAAAGGCGGAGATTTTGGAAAAAGTGTTGCAAATCAATGGCGATATTGTGGATTTTTATGTGGAAAAAATTAGCAGTGAATGCGAAAAATGCGCTAAAATCGGCATTTTGGGATTGTCATTTAAACCAAATAGCGATGATTGCAGAGATAGTAAGTCGGCGATGTTGACGCAAAAACTGCTAAATTGCGGATTTAAAAATATCTATGCTTTTGACCCGATGGCAAATGAGATTTTTCAAAAAACTTATAATTTGCCACTTGTGTATTGCGATAGTTTGGAGGAAGTCGCTGAGATGTGCGATGTTTTGATAATCGCCACTGCGTGGAAGGATTTTTGCAATCTTAATGTGGATAAAAAAATCTATAATTTAAGATTTGTTTAGATTCGCAGAATCTAATGTAAAAAATCGCAGAATCTAATGTGTTTTGTCATTGCGAGACTTGCTTGCAAGTCGTGGCAATCCAAATCCGCAGAATCTCGCCAAAAAACCGCATTTTTTCGCCACCAAACGCAGAATCTGCCACATTTTTTCGCCCAAAAACCGCCCTTTTTTTCGCCACCAAACGCAGAATCTAAACCCCAAAATCCCCAAATTTCGCAGAATCTAAACTCCCCAACTCCCCAAAATCCGCACATTCTAAACGCCCTAAAATCCATATTCCGCCAAAATCGCCCTTGCGTGTTGCATTTCGCTTTCACTTGGCGTTTGCAAATTTTCTAATTTATATTCCAAATTCAACTCTTTGTATTTATACGCGCCTAATTGATGAAATGGGATTAAATCCACGCGCTCCACGCACGAGTATCGCTTCGCTAACGCGCCTAATTTATGCAGTTTCTCATCGCTCAAAGTCCATTTTGGCACACATACAAAGCGTATCCACACGCATTTGCCGATACTCTCGCAAAAATCAAGCGTTTTTAGCGTGTTTTCATTGCTGTATTCTGTGAGTTTTATGCAGTCATTTTCGCTTAATTCTTTAATATCCAAAAGTAGCATATTTGCCCGCTCAATGCACTTTTTGCTGAATTTCAAATCGATAAATCCATTCGTATCAATCGCGCTGTGAAGTCCTAGCGCATTTAGCGCACCTAGCAGTTCGTATAAAAACTCGTGCTGTAAGAGCGGTTCGCCCCCTGAAATCGTCACGCCACCTTTTTTGTAGAATTTTTTATAACTCAAAATATTTTTCAAAATATTTTTTAAACTCACTTCCATTCCGCCGTTTAAGTCCCACGAGTCGGGATTGTGGCAGTAGAGGCAGCGCAAATGACACCCTTGCAAAAATAGCACAAAGCGAATGCCCGGTCCATCCACCGCGCCAAATGTTTCGATTGAATGCACTTTTGCCTTGATTTTGGGGCAGTTTTTGATGATTTCTTTCATTATTATTTCCTAAAAATTGCTAGATTCTGCGAAATTATACAAAATTGCGGACTGATTTTTGCTAGAATTTTGATTTAAAAATATTTTTCAAAGGCAATATCTTGGGACAGATTATCACCATAACTTCGGGCAAAGGTGGCGTTGGCAAAAGCACGGCGGTGGGCAATATCGCCGTTGGACTCGCAAACAAAGGCAAAAAAGTCGTGGCAATCGATTTTGACATAGGACTTCGCAATTTGGATATGATTTTGGGACTTGAAAATCGCATAGTCTTTGATGTCATCGATGTGATGGAGGGCAAATGCAACCTAAATCAGGCACTTATAAATGACAAAAAAGCAAAAAATCTTTTCTTTCTCCCCGCTTCGCAAAGCAAGGACAAAACGATTTTGGATAAAAATAAAGTCAAAAATCTACTTGTGGATTTAAAGAGCAAGTTTGATTTTGTGCTAATTGACTCGCCTGCGGGGATTGAAGGCGGGTTTGAACACGCGATTTTCTGCGCGGATAGGGCGTTAATTGTCGTAAATCCCGAAGTTAGCTCGGTGCGGGACGCCGATAGGGTGATTGGCATAATTGACGCAAAGAGCGAGCTTGCAAAGGCGGGTAAAGAAGTGCAAAAGCACCTAATCATCAATCGAATCAAATATGATTTGGTGAAAAAAGGCGAAATGTTAGACAAAGATGATGTGCTAAATATCGTGGCAATCCCGCTGATTGGGCTGATTAGCGAAGATGAGAAGGTGGTAAGTGCCACAAACAAGGGCGAACCTGTGATTTACAATAAAAATTCAAAGTCTGCAAAGGCGTATAATAATATTTGCGAGCGCATTTTAGGCAATGAAGTGGCGTTTGAAGTTGAAAGCACGGGATTTTTATCAACGATAAAGGGGTTTTTTAAATGAGTTTTTTAGATAGAATTTTGGGGCGGGGCGATTCGGCAAAGATTGCTAAAAATCGCCTATCAATCGTCCTTGCCACCGAGCGCAGCACGAATCTGCCCTATATAAACGAAATGCGAAATGAAATCATCGAAGTCATCAAAAAATACACAGGCGCGGGCACGCAAAATATCCACTTTAAGACAGATTCAAATCAAAATATCAATATGTTAGAGATTGAAATCAAGCTAAATTAGGGCGTTTTGGTGCTTTTGCTTTTGTGGGGGATAATTTTTGCAAGTTTTTTAAGCGCGGATAATATCGTGCTTTTAAAAGTAGAGAGTGGTGAAACTTTACAGAATCTAAACGCAGAATCTACCACCACTTCGTCATTGCGAGGCAGTTTGAGCGAAGCGAAAACAACGAAGCAATTCGCAGAATTTGCGAGCGAAGCGAAGCAACCATCCAAAAAAAATAATCCGTGCGAAGCACCCAAAACTCGCCCGCTTCGTGGTGCAAAAAATCGGATTCAAGGTTGCAGTAGTGCAACCGCCGATTTTTTGCTAGAAGCGGATAAGCGAGGCTCTCCCCCTAAAAGCGAAAAGCGGCAGCTTTTGGCGAGTAGGGGGAGCGGGGCGGGGGGTGCAGCCCTTTTGCGAAAAAAAATTAGCGAAACAAATGATAAAAATGGCGAAACTATTGCAGATTCTGCGAATGAAACTAAAAACGCAGAATCTAATACAAAATCGCAGAATCTAAAAATAGATTCTTCGCTTCGCACTTCGTGCTCCGCTCAGAATGACAATTTTAATGTGGATTGCCACGATTTTGCTACGCAGAATCTCGCAATGACGGAGAGCAATATAGTTTCTACGATTCACACGCAAAACGCAGAATCTGCCCAAAAATCCGCCAAAAGCGCAGAATCCACCGAATCAAAAATCAATCTCTTAGAGCAAAATGCAAAAAATTTCGAATCCTACACCACAAAATATTTCAAAAAACGCAACTATGAACGCCCCTTTTCGTCCGAAGCGCAGGATTACAAAGATAGCATTTTGATTGAGCGAGATTTGGCGAAATCTACGGATTCGGCGAAAGATTCAGCACAAGATTCGGCGGATTTGACAAGCGATTCAACAAAAGATTCAGCACAAGATTCAGCGGATTTGACGAAGCGCAAAAAACCAAAGATTTATAAAAAGATTTTAGAGTCGCCCAAACCAAAGATTGTAATTATCATCGATGACATCGCAAACACAAAGCAATTAGACGCCCTTAAAAGCGTGGGATTGAAGCTCACGCCATCCATTTTCCCGCTTAAAGATTCAAATGCCAAAATGCGCGCGGCACTCCAAAATTTAGACTTTTTTATGGTGCATTTGCCCCTTGAAGCACTCGCCTACAAGGACGAGATGGATACAATCACGCTAAATGACAGCAAAGAAAAAATCCAAGCAACAATCGAGCAAATAAAGCGCACAATGCCAAATGCGAAGTATCTAAACAACCACACCGGCTCCAAATTCACCGCAAACAAGGACAAAATGACGCTTTTGCTTTCGTTGCTAGATTTGCATAATATCGCATTTGTCGATTCGCGCACCACGCCAAATACCGCGCTCCCCGCCATCGCGCAAGAGCAAAATCGCCTAATTTTGCAACGCGATATTTTTATCGATAATGCGCTAGATTCTGCGTCTTTGAGTGCGCAAATTAGCGAAGGGGTGAAAATCGCAAAGGCGCAAGGTTACGCGATTTTAATAGCCCATCCGCACAAAGAAACGCTAAATGCGCTAAAAGTCGCCAAAAACAGCATTTTAAAAGAAGTAGAAATCGTCTATTTAAACGAGCTAGATTCTGCGCTAAAACGCGCAAAAATCACAAAATACACAACTTCGCTTTTTAAATGAAAAATATCAAAATCTTAAATCGCTTTGATTTAGGCAGTGCGCCACAAAGCATTGGCAAAATCCAAAACGGCGTAAGTGTCGTAACGCAAGATGGTAGGGCGTCTTTGATTGAAAATGGCGCACTAAAAACGCAAATAACATTATCAGATTCAGCGTTGCATAAGTTTGCCAAAGGCAATAGCGCAAATGCAAATTTCATCTGTGCGTGTGCCGAAAATAGCGCAATCATCGCTAAAATCGCAGAATCTCGCATAAAAAAATACGCCAAAATCACTTCGCACACAAAGGCGATTAGCGCGTCAAGTTTTAGCGAAGATTCTGCGTTTTTTGCGAGTGGCGGGGAGGATGGGCGCATTTATATCTACACCACAAGCGATTTTAAAAAAATCCTATCCTTGCCCTACCGCCCAGACTACATTGCTTCGCTTAACTTTTCGCGCGATTCACGCTTTATTTTTGCTAGTTGCTTTGATAAAAGCAATGTGATTTTTGACTTAAAACGGGCAAAAATGGTTGCCATTTTTTACACAAATGAAGTCATCGAATGGGGCGAATTCTTCGAATCAAACACAAAAGTTATGCTAATCTCGCGGGATTTTAAATCCATCATTTATGATATTAGCGCAAGGGAAATCACTAGTAGCGCAAATATTTTTAGCGCGTGGGCGAATGTATTTTGCATAGATGAAGTGGCAAAAATCGCCATCGTTGGGGCAAGAGACGGCGGGATATATTTGGTAAATACCGCTGAAAATCGCGTCATTTTTTATTTGAGTGCTGAATCGCTTCTTGGCATTAGCGCGGTATGCTTGCATTTGGGGTGCATATTTTTAGGCGGGATAAATGGCGAAGTTGTCATCATTAGCTACAAAGATGATGGAGCGTTTGAAAATGCGTGCAGGGCGAAAGATTACGCCCTTGCAAGTGAAATGTTAGAGAAAAATATTTTTCTTTCGCTTTTGCCCTGTGCGAAGGTGTTTGATGATGATTGGGAGGGGATTTTAAAAAAAGCGATTTCGCTTTTGGGCGAAAATAAAATTGATTTAGCGATTGCGCTTACAAATCCCTTCACAGCGCAAGATTTGGCGAAAAAAAGTGCCTTTGCGGTGTATTTGGATAAAAAAGATTCGGTGAAAAAGTTTAAAGATTTGGTTGAGAAAAACGCCTTTGAAGAGGCGTATAATATGACTTTAAATGCGAAGTTTTTGCTGAAAACTTCATATTATGAGAGTTTGGAGGACGCGTGGCAGAGGGCATTTAACAGCGCGCGAAAAATTTTAGAGGATAGTCCAAATGACGCCATTTTGGCAAAGCGATATTTGGAGGCATTTTTGAAAACGCCCAAAAAAGACGCCGCAATGCAGCTTTTAAATAACTTGCATATTTTTGCCGAAGCGGATAGTTTTATCAAAGAGCAGGATTTTAAGGCGTATTTTGCGCTTGTGGGCAACTTTGCGTATTTGAAAGAGTGCGCGCTGTATAAAAAGGTGCTGGCACTTGGGGAGAACTTTTATGATAAACTTTTGGAGGCAAAAAAGGCGGATAATTATGCGGAGTTTGAGAGAATCTACGCCTTTTTGCTGAACTTTTCGGCGTATAAAGATACGATTATTTCGCTAAATATTGCGGTTGCAAAAAAGCGAGAATTTTTAGAGTTGATTGCCAAAAATAGGCGAGTTGAAGTCTATAAACTCGCAAATGAGTTTGAAGAGCTGCAAAATCTAGTGGAGTTTAAGGATTTTAGCGCGGACTTTGAGGCGGTGGCGAAAAATGCGCTAGATTCAGCGCACAAGGGCGAAGCGGAGAAGTTAGGCGCGATTTTTGGCGAGTATGTGAAAGTGCCATTTTGGGCGGAGCGGATTTGTGCGATTTATAAAATCGCGTATTTGGCGGAGTTTGATAAGCATTTAGGGACGCAAAGTGCGATAAATTGGGAGCAAAGCGTGAAAAACTACATAAAAATTTTTGGCGCAGATGATGAAATCGATGAGTTTTGCCAAAGGTGCGGAGTTAAGATTGATGGCGATTTGGTGCGAATGCCATTTGCCTTGCAAAAGTCGCTAATTTCACGGGTGGCGAGTAAATGAGCGAAGTGAAAAGATTGGATTTATTGCTGAATCGTTGCGATTCAGCGAATCTGTCCCAAGATTGTCATTCTGAGCTAGTGAAACGAGCGAAGAATCTAAATTTTGATTCACAAAACGCCGAAAATCCGCCGAATCTAAAATGCGATTCACAAAATCTCACGCAAGAAATTTCACAAAATCTCTCACAAAAATTCGCAAATCTCAAAAACCCGCCAAAATCACTTTTTTACAAAGGCGATTTATCGCTTTTAGATTCGCTCAAAGTCGCCATTGTAGGCACTCGCACGCCAAATCCCTACACAAAATCACTCACCGCAAAACTCGCCCACGCCATCGCAAAACACGCTGTGGTGGTAAGTGGCGGTGCTTTGGGTGTCGATATTATCGCACACACGGGCGCAATGCCACGCACGATTATGATTTCGCCAAGTTCGCTTGATATCATCTATCCGCGCGAAAATGCCAAAATCATCGCCCAAATCGCAGAATCCGCGCTCATTTTAAGCGAATATGAGAAGGATTATGTGCCACATCGTTTTAGTTTTTTGGAGCGAAATCGCCTTGTGGTGGCACTTAGCGACATTGTGATTTTGCCACAGGGCGATTTGAAAAGCGGGACGCATTCTAGCGCAAACTACGCCCTGCGCTTAAATAAACCCATTTTTACAATCCCGCATCGCTACGATGAAAGCACGCTCACAAATGCGCTTTTGGCGCAGGGCAAGGCGAGAGCGATTTATAATATCGATGATTTTATAAAAGAGATTTTTGGCGTAGAATCTAGCGCGGATTTTGCCAATAGCGCAGAATCTAGCGATGAAATTTTGGCATTTTGCGCGAAAAATCCCGCTTTTGAGGATGCGCTTGCAAAGTTTGGAAATAAGATTTTGGAGTATGAGTTCGATGGAAAGCTCGTGCGGGAGGGCAATAATATTGGAGTTGCGCGGTGATTGCGATTGACTTTGGATTGAAGCGCATTGGCGTGGCGTGGAAATGTGGCGAGTTGATTTTGCCACTTGGTGCGATAAAATTTCAAAGCGATTCGCAGGTGGCGGGGGATTTAAGCGCGATTTTATGCGAAAAAAAGGCAAAGATTTTGGTGATTGGAGAAGTCAAAGAAGAGTTAAGCGGTGCGCTAGAAGCGATTTTGGCGTTAGTGGCGTTTGAAGGGGATATAAAATTTGTCGATGAAAATTTGAGTTCGGCGGAAGCACAAACGCACATAAACGGACGAAAGAAAAGCAAAAAACTCCGCAAAGATGGAACGCTAGATAGTTTATCAGCGATGATAATTTTAGAGCGATATTTAGCAGAAAAATGCTAAAAACGCAGAATCTAAACGCAAAATTTAAAAATACCAAATAGATTGCCACGATTCGGCGTTGCCGAATCTCGCAATAACGAAAGAGATTCCCCCTCCCTTGCGGAGGGGGATTAAGGGGGTGGGTAAAATAATCAAAAAATAATAGCGCAAAAACTTCAAACGCAGAATCTGTCCCCACTTCGTCATTACGAGTCCTTGCCAAAGTCAAAGGCGAAGCAATCCAAAAATCAAAAGAGAATCGCCACTTCGTCATTGCGAGAAAATCCGCAAGGATTTTCGTGGCAATCCAAAATTTTGCGATAGCAAAAATATAGCAGAATCGCAGAATCTAATCCAAATTTCGCAGAATCTAGCGTGAAGTATGGCACAAAATCTCACATAAACACAGAATCTGAAAATAGATTGCCACGATTTGCATTCGCAAATCTCGCAATGACAATAAGGGGAGAAGTTTGCAATTCATAAAATCTCGCAATGACGGCGTAATAATTTCACAGAATCTCGCAATGACAAAAATGGCGCACTAGATTCTGCAATATTTTAGGGTTTCAATTTCCCCCTCCCCTGCGGAGGGGGTTAGGGGGTGGGTAAAATAATCAAAAAAAATAATAGTGCAAAAACTTCAAACGCAGAATCTGCTTCACTTCGTCATTGCGAGGCGCGCGAAACAAAGCGAGTGCAACGAAGCAATTCGCAGAATTTGCGAGCGAAGCGAAGCAACCATCCAAAAACTTAACAAGCAGAGTGGGGATTCTGTGTTTTATATTTCATTCACAGAATCTGCCAAATTGTTGCTATTCTCGCACGAAGCGAAAAATCTCAAAAAATCGTAGAATCTAAATAGAGATTCTTCGCTCGTTTCACTTGCTCAGAATGACAAAATAATAGATTGCCACGATTCTACTAACGCAGAATCTCGCAATGACAATAAGGGGAGAAGTTTGCAATTCATAAAATCTCGCAATGACAAAAGAGATTCCCCCTCCCTTGCGGAGGGGGCTAGGGGGTGGGTAAAATTCAACCTTTCGTCATTGCGAGTCCTTGCCAAAGGCAAGGACGAAGCAATCCAAAAATTGAAAAAGCAAAGTGGGGATTCTGCGTTTTTATTTTATTCGCAGAATCTGCCAAATTGTTGCTATTCTCGCGCGAAGCGAAAAATCTCACAAAATCGCAGAATCGCAGAATCTAATAGATTGCTTCGGCACTTCATACCTTGCAATGACGAAGTAGTGGCAGAATCTGCGATTTGCACTTTAATTTGTCATTTTGAGCGAAGCGAAAAATCTCAAAATAAAAGAGATTCTTCACCTACGGCTCAGAATGACAAAATAATAGATTGCCACGATTTTGCTACGCAAAATCTCGCAATGACAATAAGGGGAGAAATTTGCAATTCATAAAATCTCGCAATGACGGAACGCAATGCAGATTCTGCAAATCAAGCGCAAATCGCAGAATCTAAATAGAGATTCTTCGCTCGTTTCACTTGCTCAGAATGACAAAAAAATGTGGATTGCCACGATTCGGCGTTGCCGAATCTCGCAATAACGGAACGCAATACAGATTCTGCGGATTTGGCGCATTAACGCCATTGCGCTATTTTATCATCTCAAAAAATTCGCTTTCATCGATACATTTTACGCCCAAAGTCCGCGCCTTTGTGAGTTTGCTACCTGCGTTTGCCCCGCAAAGCAAAAAATGCGTTTTGGATGAAATCGCCGAACTCACCCTCCCGCCCAAACGCTCAATAATCTCCACAAACTCATCTCGTGGGCGAGAAAGCGTGCCTGTTATCACAAAAATTTTCCCTGCAATCGCCGAAGTATTTTTTTGAGATTTTTCGCCAAAATGACAAAAATCAGCAGAATCTAAATTTGGTTTGCCTTCAAAATTCGCAGAATCTGCGGAGGATTTTGATACCCACCCCCTAACCCCCTTCGCAAGGGAGGGGGAATTTTTGTGTGAATCCTCCGCAATGGAGGGGAAAAAATTCGATTCAATCTCCGCAATGGAGGGGGAATTTTTGGAATTGCCCTCCGCAGTGGAAGTTTTCGCGTTAGATTCTGCAAATTCTACAATTTTCGCGTTAGATTCTGCGTTTGCGCTAGATTCTGCGGATTCTGCAAAACTCGCATTAGATTCTACGGATTTCGCATTAGATTCTGCGGATTCTGCGATTTTCACGCCAAATTCTACAAAATTCTCACCAAATTCTGCGAAGTCCAAAATCTCATAAAACTCCACCACGCGACTTTTATTCACACGCAAAAACTCCGCCACCGACTTTGCCATCTCCACGCCAAACCCATCGATTGCCAGAAAGTCCGCGAACTCCCTTTCCACCCACCGCGCTCCAAATTTTCGCGCGATTTTCTTTGCCGCCACTTCGCCGATATGCTCGATGCCAAGCGCGTTTATAAAGCGGTGCAGAGGCGTTTTCCTTGCGTTTTTAATCGCGCCTAAAAGATTGCTGATTTTCCTTTCCTTAAATCCCTCTAACCCCGCGAAATCCGCCTCACTCAAAAAGAAAATATCGCGTGGCGCGCGGATTTTCCCCGCGTCAAATAAAAACTGCACGATTTTCTCGCCAAAACCATCGATATTTAGGCACTTTTTGGAGACAAAATGCGTGATTTCGCCCACCACACGCGCGGGGCAGTTTAGATTTTGGCACTTGATAAATGTGCCTAAATCCGCCACTTCGCTTTGGCAAATCGGGCATTTCGTAGGGCGGGAAATCTCGCGCTCATCGCCGTTTCGCCGATTTGCATAAATTTTTGTGATTTTTGGGATGACATCGCCACTGCGGATAATGCTTACAAAATCCCCGATTTTCACGCCAAGACGGGCGATTTCATCAAAATTATGCAGCGTGGCAAAGCGCACCTTCGCCCCCTCAATCTCAACGCTCTCAACCTCCGCCACAGGCGTGATTACGCCACTTCGCCCCACTTGCAGATTTACGCTAATTAGGCGCGTGGTTTTTTCAAGCGCGGGGAATTTAAATGCCGCCATAAACTTTGGAAACTTAATCGTATGCCCCAATTCAGCGCACTTTTTTAGGTCATTCACACGCACAACCATCCCATCCATCATCATTTTCTTGCTCTCTCTTTGCGATAAAAGCGCGCTATACGCATTTAAAACGCCCTCCAAATTCTCACACACGCCCACAAAATCATCCTTTAAAAATCCCAAACTCCGCACAAACTCCATCACCTCGCTATGTTTGGCAAAGTGCAAGTCATTTTCGCCCACGCCCCACGGGTAAAACATAAGGTTTCGCTCTTTTGTGATTTTGGTATCAAGCACTCGCAAACTGCCACTTGCAGCATTGCGCGGATTTGCAAAAGTGCTCTGCCCTGCGCGTTTTCGTGCTTCATTTAGCGAGTCAAAATCCGCTTTTAAAATCACCACCTCGCCACGAATCTCAATGCGCTTTGCGTAATTTATGCGTTTTGGAATGCTTGAAATGGTGCGCACATTTAGCGTCACATCCTCGCCAATCTCGCCATCTCCGCGCGTTGCGCCACTTATCAACTCTCCATTTTCATAAGTGAGATTTAAACTTGCCCCATCGAATTTTGGTTCGACAAAAAAGTCATTTTCGCACTTCGCACGCACCGCCCACGCGCGGAGTTCCGCTTCATCAAAGACATCCTCCATACTCCACATTTTCGCGCGGTGGGCGAGTTTGTAAAACTCGCTTTGGACTTTTGGGGCGATATTTTGCGTGGGAGATTCTGCGATAATCAAATGCGGGTTTGCGCCCTCAAATGCGCGGATTTCACGGATTAGTGCGTCATATTCCTCATCGCTTGCCAAAGGTTCATCCGCCTCGTAATACGCGCTCATCCACGCATTTGCGGTGGCGACTTTTGCTAAATATTCGTTTTTATCCATCATTTTGCCTTAAAAATTTGTGAAATTATAGCGTTTTGCGGAATATTTTTTGCTTTAAATTGCGTGGAAAATTATAAAAAAAAGGGTGATTTTGGTTGAAACGATAAGCAAAGAGACGCAAAATTCCATCGCCACAAAACGAGCGAAAAGTCCGCAAGGTAGGGCGTTTGCCGACTTTATAAAAGATTTAGGTAAAACTACTGCGCCCACAAAAGCGGACTTTAAAAATGCAAATTTGAGCGATGCAAAAAAGGCAGATTCTGCGCCAAAAATCACGCAAAATTTGGCAGATTCTGCGGTGGATTTGAAGGCAGATTCTGCGAAAAATGTGGCGCAAAATGCAAAAGATTCTGCGAAAAAAAGCGAGATTTTAAGCGATATTTTGAAAAGTAAAAACGAGGAAAAACCGCAATCCACGCCAAAATCCCCGCTTGATGAAATCCTCTCTCGCCCAAAAGCAATAAATGCAAAACTAAATCAAACGCCGCAGATTAAAGATTCCACAAAAGATTTTTCGCCAAAAATGTCGCCAAATGTGGGAAACAATGTGGGGAAAAATGTGGAGAAAAATGTGGAAAAAAATGTGGCAGATTCTGCGAAAAATGTGGCGCAAAATGCAAAAGATTCTGCAAAAATCGCAGAATCTAGCGCGAAAATCGCAGAATCTAATGTGAAAATTACCCACCCCCTTGCCCCCTCCGCACGGGAGGGGGAACAAATAGGAAAATCCTCCATAAAAAACGGGGAAAATTTGAGTGAATCCTCCGCAAAAAATGGGGAAAATTTAAGTGAATTCTCCGCACAAAAAAAATCTAATTTATTAAGCGATTTGCCAAAAAATGGCGCATTAGATTCTGCGAAAAATAAAATCGAAACTACGCAAGATTCTGCGAAAAACGCAGAATCTAAAAATTCTACCCACCCCCTAACCCCCTCCGCAAGGGAGGGGGGATTTTTAAATGAATTCTCCGCAAAAAATGGCGCATTAGATTCTGCGAAAAATGAAATGCAAAATGTTGAAAAAAATCTTATGCAAAATGCAGAAAATTTAGCGCATTTAAACGATGATTTTACAAAAGATTCTGCGCTAATAAATCCAAAAATTGAGGCACAAAATAATGGCAATTTAGGCATTAAAAATACGCTAAAATACGGCGCGTTTAAGGCGTTTGACGCACTCTCACTTCTCACACCAAGCGATGGCAAAAAACTAAGCGATTTAATCAAAAAAGCAGATGAATTATCGCTAAATTTACAAAGCATAAAATACACAAAAATGGGCGAAAAAAATAGCATTTTTGAAAACATAAAAGCACCAAAAATTGATGAAAAAATCAACGCAGATTCTGCGAAAAGTGCAGAATCTAATGCGAAAATTACAGAATCTAAAAATTCTACCCACCCCCTTGCCCCCTCCGCAAGGGAGGGGGAAAAATTCGATTCAACCTCCGCAAGGGAGGGGGAAAAATTCGATTCAACCTCCGCAAAAAACGGGGGAAGTTTGAGTGAATCCTCCGCAAAGAATGGAGAAAATTTAGAAAAATCCTCCACGCCAAATAAAATCGCAGAATCTTCGCAAAAAAATATCGCAGAATCTTCGCAAAACAAAATCGCAGAATCTGCCTCAAAAAATCTCGCAGAATCTTCGCAAAATAAACTCGCAGAATCTCCCCTAAAAAATGCCCTAGATTCTGCGGAAAACAAAGAAAATGACATAAAGCAAATCGCTCTAAAAAATGAAAAATTCGCAGAATCCAAAAAAGAAACCGCATTAGATTCTGCGAAAGATTCTGCAAAAGATTCGCCAAAAGATTCTGCGAAAAATACGCAAGAAATAAGCATCATTTCAAACGCAGAATCCACCTCAAAAATCGAGCATAAAATCTTTGACGCAAAAGAAGTTATGAAAAATTTTGCAAATAATTTAAAGCAGGAAATCCAAAATTATAAACCCCCCATTTCAAAAATCACAATCGAGTTGCAACCCGCAAACTTGGGAAGCGTGGAGGTTAGCATAATTTCGCAGGGCAAAAATATTCAAATTCAACTCCACTCAAATCAGCAAACACTAAATTTATTCATCCAAAATCAAAGCGACTTACGCTCGGCACTCGCGCAGATTGGGTATGAAAATGTGGCGATGAGTTTTAGCAATGGCGCGCAGATGGGATTTAGCGACAATAGCGGAAAGTGGCGTTATGAGCAAAAATATAGGAATGATTTTCGCTTAAAACAGAGTGACGAAAATGATGAAAAGTTTGAAATTATGATAATAAATAACTACGCATAGGGGCAAAAATGGAAGCAAGCGAAGTAAAATCACCCATAAATCTAAACGAAGTAAGCGGTTACAATGCCGCGCAAAAAAACAAACCAAAGGCAGAACCAAATAAATTAGACAACACAGCATTTATGCGATTATTTTTAGAGCAACTCAAAAATCAAGACCCTACTTCGCCGATGGAGACGGACAAAATCATAACCCAAACCGCGCAATTAACGCAAGTCGAAATGCAAGAGCAAACAAAGCAAACGATGATAGAAGTCGCAAACGCGATGAAATCCACGCAAGAGACGAACAAAGAGTTAAAAGACTTGCAAAGCGATATGAAAATCGCACTAGAAAATCTAATCGCCGTTTTAGCAAACAAAGATTCTGCGAATTTAGCGCAAAGTGCGGGTGCGCCGAGTGGATTAGAGATGATTGGCAAAATCGCAGAGACAAAGATAAATGGACTAAATCTCGTTGAAAATCAAAAAATGGACTTTGAATTATATTTCGATGAAGCGATAAATGCGAGTTTGGGGACGCCAAAGATTTTGGTGCAAAATGAGAGTGGCGAAACAATCCGCGAGATTGACATTAGCGATAAAAATGGGATGAGCGGATACTTGCATTTTAGCATTGAAGGCAAGGATGATAAGGGGCAAAATCTCCCAAGTGGCGCGTATAATATCATCGCGCAGTATAATTTTAAAGGCGATGGCACTTACAATCTCGCGCGTGTGGGGCGTGGCGAAGTGCAAAGCGTGATTTTAAATGATGGAAAGGTGCATTTGCGGATGGGCGAACTTATCGTGCCACTTGAAGATGCGCTAGAATTTTACCTAAAACAAGGGGCATAAGATGAATTCGACACTTTATAACGGCGTGAGCGGGATTCGCACGCATCAATTTGGATTAGACTCGACTTCAAATAATATCGCAAATATCAACACCACAGGTTATCGCGCGAATATGCCTGCGTTTAAAAGTCTCTTTTCCACCGCATTAAGCACGGCAAATCCTGCTTCGCCTGTAAAAAGCGATATGAATTATGGCGCGACTTCCGCAGCAAACGCAATCTCAAATAATGATGGTTCTTACAAAGAAAGTGATGGCGAGTTTAGCGTGGCATACGCGGGAAAAGGGTGGTTTGTCGTAGGGGATAATGAAGGCATTTCATTTGATGGCGACAATAAAAAAGGCGTGTATTTTACGAGAGATGGTTCATTTTCACGCGATGCGGAGGGATTTGTGGTAAATAGCGCGGGATATTATATGCTTGGCGTGGATTTGGGAAAAATAAAGGACGGCGTTTTTATTAGCAATCCGCAAAATGATGAGGAAAATTTAGCAACAAGCGAGGTAAAACCGCTTCAAATCCCGCAGAATCTGCACTTTGGACCTACGGAGAGCACCTATGCAAATATCGCGCTAAACTTAAATGCAAACAAAAGCGAGTTAAATTCCTATCCGTTTTTCTTAAACGAAAATGGCGAAGTTGATGAAGAAAAGTTGATGAATATGGACATAAATGCGCTTGTGGTGGGGGGCGAAAACTTCAACGCCACAGCGTATAATAGCGGGATTATCAGCGTGGAAAAAGATGGCGAGATAATCGACTATGAATTTCATTATGAGGATTTTCGCACATTTAAGGATTTGAAAGAGGCACTTGAAAAAGAGACGGGATTAACGCTTGATTTTGCGCGAAATGCGGAGGGGAAAATCGATAAAAAGTTGGTTTTGGAGATAAAAAAATCTGCCACAGATTCTACGCTAGATTCTGCGAAAATCAGCGTAGGTGGGAAACTCTTTGAGCGACTTGGGATGAGCGGGGGCGCGGATTTGACAAACTTTGGATTTCAAAGCGACAAATTAGCGTTTGCAAACTACAAAACCACCACCGAAATTTTCAACGACAACGGCGATAAAATGCTAATAATTTCGCGCTACATTTTAAGCGAAAATGGCGAAAATGAGCAGGTTTGGAGTGTGGAGAGCGGGATTTACACAAAAGATGGCGAAACTTTGATAGGGGAGAAAGTCGCCCACAGCATTGCGTTTGACAAAGATGGCAACGCAGAATCTGCCCCCATAACGCTAACTTATGGCGACAAAAGCGTGGAATACAGCATTTTAGGGAGCGAAAAGCGCAAAAGTAGCAATGTGGCGTATATGGATTCTGCGGTGCTAGATACTGCGAAGGACGGCACACAAAAGGGCGAACTCGCGCACATCGGCATCGATAATGATGGCATTATAAGTTTGTCTTTTACAAATGGTGTGACTGAAAAAATGGGGCGCGTGGGCGTGGTGGCGTTTGTCAATGACCAAGGTTTGCAAAAAGTGGGGGGCAATCTCTTTGAGATGGCGCAGTATTTAGGGCAAAATTCGCTTCCGGCAAGTGGCGCACCGCTTATTGGGTGGGATGAAAAGGGCGCACTTCGCTTCGGGCAGATTTTGCATAAATATTTGGAGAGTAGCAATGTCAATCCTGCGGACGCGATGACGGACTTAATCGTCTATCAGCGCGGATATTCGATGAATGCAAAGGCATTCACCACAGGCGATGATTTAATAAAAGAGGCGATAAATTTGAAAAGGTAGATTTGCGGATTTTGCGAGAAAATCGTGTGAGATTTTGGTGAGAAATTTGCGCGATTAGATTCTGCGCCAAATTTCACGCTAGATTCTGCGCCAAATTTCACGCTAGATTCTGCGAAAATGTGCTAAAATCGCAGAATCTATCGAAATGGAGTAAAAAATGAAATGTATTTTATGTGAATCGCAAAATTTGAGTTTGTTAGAGCGAATAAAGGCGAGTGATTTAATCGCACTTTACGCAAAAATGGGCGTTTCCGTGCGACATATTTTGACGCAGGATGTGGAATATGTGCATTGCAAAAATTGCGATTTGCGATTTTTTAGACTGCAAAATGGCGAAATTCCCACAGGCGACGATGATTTCTACACGGAGTTAATCAAAAATAGTTGGTATTATTTGGCGGAGAAAAATGAATATGACTTTGCTAGAAAGTTTATCAAAAATGGCGCAAGAGTGCTTGAAGTGGGATGTGGCGCGGGTGTGTTTGGTAAAAGTTTGCAAGGGGTGGCGGATTATGTAGGATTAGAATTTAGCACCAAAGCAAAGGAACTAGCATCGCAAAATGGCGTCAATATCCAAAATATTTTAGTGCAAGATTTTGCCAAGCAAAATGATAGCGAATTTAGCGTGGCGTGTAGTTTTCAGGTATTAGAGCACACGGCAAATCCACGAGAATTTTTAGAAGCGCAAATCTCTTGTTTGATGCCAAATAGGGGGGGGGGCAGAATAAGTTAAAAACCGCAGATTCTGCGAAATTGCTAATTATCGCCGTTCCTAGCGAAGACTCTTTCCTAAAATACGCCGTAAATGGCATTTTAAATATGCTTCCACATCACATCAGTCGTTACAGCGACAAAACGCTAGAATTTATCGCAAGGGAGTTTAATCTCACACTTTTGGAAATCTACCACGAACCCGTGCAAAGCGTCCATTTTGACTTTTATAAATCCACGATATGGGCGAAATATTTTCTCAAAACGCCACTTATTGATAGGGGCATTTTGCGGAAGGTCATAAATCGCTTTGGCATTTTTGGGAGGCGATTTATCAAAATCCCAAAAGATGCGTTTGGGCACACGGTGATTGCGGTTTATCAAATGTAGATTCTGCGAAATTTTTGAGATTCTTCGCTACGCGCTAACGCGCTTCGCTCAGAATGACAAAATGAAGCGTTTTTCGCAGAATCTACCGCAAATATTTATTGATAGCGATTTTGTTACCAAGTGTTGCGATTTTATTTTTGAGACGCAGGGCAAAAATTATGATTTTCTCAAACGCACTAAAATTAAGATTGACATTTTTATAAAGTGCGTTTGTAATGCTTGTATCCACGCTACGATTGCGCCAAAAATTATTTTCAAAGTCCCCTTTCAATCGCCCTAAATAAAATCGCCTCAAAAGCGCACTTGCAGGAATGCAATCTTTGTAAAAATAAAAAAGTTGATAGGCGTATTTATCCTCAATACCGCCTTTTAACCCCTCATTTATCTCTTGGCGCGATAAATGCAAGAATTTTTGATAGACCAAAACGGCGTATTTTTGGCACACACGGCGGATAAATAGCGTATCTCCTGCGGGATATTCATTTTCATTATATCCGCCAAGTGCAAGCATTATTTGCTTATTGTGACACAATCCGCCGGGATGAAAATATGGGAAAACGCAATTTTTTTCATTTGTGTAAAATCCCTTTGAAATATGGCAAAATCGCTGATATGGTGGCAAATAATATTTGTATTCATCGCCAGATTCTGCGCCAAAAAAGAGACTTTCCAC